>PXBM01000180.1 GCA_003566935.1 Syntrophomonadaceae bacterium
AAAATAACTGCTTTATAACTCAACAACTATTCTCCTTTGAATACCTGGTACAAATTTTACGATATTAGCTGGTTTTAGTCCAGCGACCAACCAGTGGCAGAACCGATTCCGGATAATAACGTCTGAAAATACGATAGTAATAAAGCTCTTCTTTATTTCTGACCGGCACAGGTGCTTCTTCAGACTCCCTGGCAAACTCCTCATCACTAATCGCTTCTTCGGCAATACTTGTCAACATATCTGAAGATCCGGACCCCTGGTCAAATTGCTGCTTTTCACGCCAGGCGACCTCTTCACCAAGCTCCGGAACAAAAGCCCGCCTGAGAATCCATTTGTCAATAGGCTCATCACTATCAAAATCATGCAGTTTCCAATCAAGAGGGAACTGCTGGACCAGCTCGAGTAGAGCCGGTTTCAGGAAAGGCACCCTGCAATCAAGCCCGTGCGCAGAATTCATGCGGTCTACTCGCTGCAGCCCTGTTTTGCTCAGATTTTTGAGGAAGTTTTCAATTTCATCGGTTATCTCTTTGTCCGAGCCAAGGGTTTTCAGGTAGCTATAGCCGGCGAAAATTTCATCAGACCCCTCACCTGTCAGCATAATCTTGCGTCCATCCCTGGCAGCATAACGTGCTGCTATATAGTTGGGAATTGAAGAGCGGACGTAAGCACAGTCAAATGATTCTAAATGGTAGATAACTTTAGGCAGAACTTCGAGCATTTCATCAACATTATAAGTGTAGACATGTGGTTTTGAACCGATCCTTTCTGCCACAATCTCTGCATATTTTACGTCTTCGCTTCCTTCGACACCAACTGTGTAAGTATTGATCGGTTCGGATGATATTTCAGCCGCCAGTGCCGCAACTACGCTGCTGTCCAGCCCTCCGCTTAAATAAACACCAAAATTATCTGCTCCTTCGATCCTTTCTTCTACGGCCAGGTAAAGCAGGTGGCGCATTTTTTCTTCTGCTTCTTCCAGGGTTAAGTCCTTGCTTTCAACAATTCTTGGAACTTTGTAATACCTGACCCAGCTCTGATTATCATCAAGATAACTGCCTGGTGGCGCCTCTTTTATTTCCACACCCAAATCTATCAGGGCTTTAATTTCAGGAGCAATATATAAGGTGCCTTCTTTTTTCGCATAGTAAAGCGGCTTCACCCCGAAAGGATCTCTTGCTACAAAGGGGCTACCCTCATCATCATAATAAGCTATGACAAATTCACCTTCAATGCTCTCAAAACAGGAAAGGCCTTCCTTGTTAAAAACATCACAGAACCTGGTTTCACCTTCACCGCCCTGCAAGATTGTCCCTTCCTCTTCAGAAAACACCATGTAACCATCAAGAGCTGCGGAAATATCACTTTCACTTTCTGGATCGGCACTGTTCAAAATGGCCATACCGTAACCATCTTCATCAGCCTGCACACCTTTACAAGTCCCCCTGAATTTCACACTTTCTATCAGGGGCTCCATATCTGATTCTTCACTTTTTTTGCCAAAAATGGCAACAAGACCGGACATTTACTTTCAACTCCCATAAAATATTTATCTTCTACCATGGTAGAAAACCACCATTTAAGTATAGCATATTTGGAGGGTGCTGTAAAAAATTGCGGCCCAAAAAGGCAATACGGCTGGTTCCGTACATCCTTTTCACAACTCCAGATGTTTGCTGGATCTTCAGGCTAAAATGTAATAAAATTTTACACTCGCAAACGTAGTTTTCTTAAGCAGGCCGGGTAGTTGCTATTTATTTCAAGTCACTTTTGTAATACAAAGCACCTACCGGACAGGCATCCACACAAAGGTGACATTCGGTACAAATTGAGTCAGCCAGGGGAATATCCTCAAAAGTTGTTACCGCTCGATTAACCCCTCGCTGTGTAAATCCGATGGCGCCTACTTTCGCCTCTTCCCGATCAGCCCAGACGCACTGCCCGCAGAGCACACAACGGCTGCGGTTGTAAGCAAATTCAGCGGGGCTGTCATCAATTTTATAATCTCTTTCAATCAGCTTGAACCGCTTCTGCCGCAGCTTCAAACCTCTTTCTTTTGCTATCGTCTGCAGGGCACAGCTTTTATTTGCCGCACATTTAGCGCACTTGAGGTCATGGTCAGAAAGCAGCAGCTCAAAGCCTGTTTTCACCAGGCGGTCTAGATGGGGGCTCCTGGTTTTTACGACCATCCCTTCCTCCACTTTCCTGGTGCAGGCAGTCACCGGGTGGTCCACACCTTCAATTTCCACAAAGCAAAGACGGCAGGATGCGTTTGGCCGTTTTTCATCTTTTATAGCACAAAGATGCGGTATATAAATGTCATTTTCCAGAGCCGTCCAAAGCAGCTTTTCTCCGGCCCTGGCTTCAATTTCGCGATCGTCTATTGTTATTTTTACAAGTTCACTCATTTTGCTGTCTTCTCCTTTTCAGGTGGCAGTACTGGTGGTGACAACTTAACAATAGCGTTATATTCAGGCGGACAGGCCTTCAGGCAGTTGTCACACTTAACACATTTCTCCTGATCAATTTCTTTTAAGCCATCATCCCTGGTGAAGATCGCTTCAGTAGGACAGCTGCCGACACAAACATTACAAAGTTTGCTGCATTTAGGCGGTTCTATATAGTATAGAATCAGTTCACGGCAAACCCCGGCTGGACAGCGGCCTTCTTCTATATGGGCTTTATACTCGTCCATGAAATACTCAAGGGTTGTCAGGACCGGGTTTGGCGCTGTTTTCCCAAGGTTACAGAGGGAACCGTCACGGACATCCTCAGCCAGATCTTTCAGCAGCTCCAGTGTTTCAGCATCACCCTCACCCCTGGTAATATCGTTCAGGATATCAAGCATGTGCTTGGTACCCAACCTGCAAAAAGTACATTTGCCGCATGATTCATGCTGGGTAAATTCGAGAAAGTATCTGGAAACCGAAACCATGCAATCATTTTCATCTAATACAACCAGGCCCCCGGAACCCATGATTGCTCCGGCTTCATGCAGAGAATCAAAATCAATCGGCACATCAAGGGCCGATTCGGGCAAACATCCGCCGGAAGGGCCGCCGATCTGCACCGCTTTAAATTCCTTGTTGTCGCGCAAGCCGTCGCCAACATCAAAAACCAGCTCCCGCAGGGTCGTGCCCATGGGCACTTCTACCAGGCCGGTATTATTAACTTTGCCGACCAGCGAGAATACCGCAGTCCCAGGATTATCTTCAGTGCCAATTTCTTTAAACCAGTCCGCCCCGCGGTTGATGATATAAGGCACATAGGCAAAAGTTTTTACGTTATTCAAAACTGTTGGCTTGCCCCGGAAACCCTGGCTGGCCAGGCGCGGCGGTCTGCTCTCGGGCATACCCATGTTACCTTCCATCGAATTTACCAGGGCAGTTGCTTCTCCACAGACAAAAGCGCCTGACCCCTGGAATATTTCCAGATCAAAGCTGAAATCGGTGTCCATGATTGATTCACCGAGCAGCCCCTTTTCGCGGGCCTGATTGATTGCCTCCTGGACATGCCCAACGGCACGGGGATATTCTGCCCTGATATATAAGTAACCTTTCTGTGCACCAATGGCATATGCGCAAAGAACCATTCCTTCTATGACCAGGTGTGGATCTGACTCAAGGATACTGCGGTCCATGAAAGCCCCGGGATCTCCCTCGTCAGCATTACATATAACATATTTTTCATCCTGACCGCTTTTAATACAGGCTTCCCACTTTATCCCGGCCGGAAATCCTGCCCCACCGCGGCCGCGCAGATTAGCGGCTTTAACCTCTTCCAGGACGGCAGAAGGCTCTTCTTCAAGGGCTTTAGATAAAGCTTTATAGCCGTCACGGGCTATATAACTGAAAATATCACGGGTATCAATATAACCGCAGTTTTCAAGAATTAATTTTTGTTCATAAATACCGCGGGGAAAGTCTTCAAAGGTCGGAAAAACATCATTACGATCCAGGGCAGCCAGGGCATACTCATAGGAAGGATCGTCCCCGGCCAGAAAATCTTCCACCAGACGGTGAACAAGGCCATCATCGAGATAACCATAACACACTGCCGGGTGGCCGGGCTTGGCAATAACCGCAAGCGGCTCGGCATAACAATGCCCGATACAGCCTACTTCAACCACATCAACATCAAGATCTTTCTCCTTAATTTCCCGCTCAAAGTCTTCTTTTATTTTCAGTGCACCGGCCGAAACTCCGCAGGTTGCGGTTCCAACCAGGACTTGTGTCTTGCCCTCTTTGCCATCAATATTTTTTTTAGCTTCTTCATACAGTTTTTGATAGATGGCCTCAGAACCTGATGCGCTCATATCCGCTCACCTTCTTCTTTATCTGAATCATCTTTATTCCCGGTATTCTTGCTTCCATTAGAAGAATCTTTAGCATCAGATTTATCACTTTTACCTTCCAGTTCCAGCATGATTCCGTCTACCCGGGTCGGCGTCACCTTACCTTCCACCTCATCATCAACAACCACAACCGGGGCCATAGTGCAGCACCCTACACAGGCTACGCGTTCCAGGCTGTAACGACGGTCCGAAGTGGTCTCGCCTTCCTTGATTTCCATGCGTCGTTCAAATGACTCAAGGGTAATATCCCCACCGACCATATAGCAGGCAGTGCCGAGGCAAACCTTGACTTCATGATCACCTGGAGGATTAAGACGGAATTGGTTGTAAAAAGTTGCCAGGCCATAAACATCTGCTGCCGGCACATCCGTTCCTTCTGCAATTTTTTCCATGGCCAGAACCGGTAGATAACCAAGCTTGGCCTGTACTTTTTGTAAAATAGGAATTAAATCTTCTTTTTCCTTTGTGCTATTACTGAGAACTTCATCAACACAGGAAAGTATTTGTTCCTTTTCGCCTTCCATTAGCTGCAATTACTACATCTCCTATCTTTTGTAGCTGTAAAACATAATAATATAATACCACTATGCCCGTTATAATAAAAGCCGGGCACTGATAGCAATGAATAGTAGTTAGTTATACCCTTAGTTTGAAAGCATTATTAAAATGAAAGACTACCAATACCTTATGGCACAGTGCTCCGGGGGATTATTTTTTTTAGGGAGACATTTATGTCGCTGCACATGATTGGAAGTAATAACGTTTACCATTAAGATGAATTTAGAAATCTTGTTGTAGACTTTAGATAAAAAAATTATTCTCATAAGTCGGTAGGAAAATCAGGCTATTAAAGATAAAACTCGATTTCTTAAAACTACTCTTTAAATTTGTCTGAATAGTACATTCCATCTGCAAAAGCGCTAAATATTTCCAGCAGTTTTGAGCGCTGGTGTTTCTTCTCTGATTGTTTCTCCCCGTCACTGATTGCTGCTACTTCCGACTCGGCTGGGCTTTCAGATTGAATAGAATCTTCGCCGGCAAACTCTTCTGTTAGGAAATTAATAAGGTTTGGCAGTGCACACTCATCAGGATGCCTATAGATCTCTTTGAAATATCAACTAATACCATGTGCTGATAATCATCTTCTACCGCCACCATTACAAGAAGTTCATTTTCCAGGTGGACCATATAGTAATCACCCAGTCCGGGATATTCTACTTTTGCCAGGGTTTCGTCCAGAGTGCTCGTAATCTCATTAAAAAGAGCAACTGCCTTGGGCTACGAATTATAACCGTTCAGCGACTGAGCATCTTTTCTATGCCATAAATCAGCGGCTACAAGTCCTTCGTAAAGATCTGCCTTAAGCTCTTCAACTGTCTCATTAAAACCGTCGATTAGTTTGCTCATTTTTCTCCACCCTATTGCTATCTTTATAGCTTTTAACTTGCTGATATATTTTTTTCTACAAAGACTTGCCCCTAAATATCAAAATCATCTAAAAAATCGTCCAGGCTGATAACATCTTCTTCCCATTCCGGCAACCTAACAGCTGCCTTTATATTTTCACTTCCGACCTTGTCATCCTCTTTTTCCACCAGGGCTCGCCGCAAGATCTTGCCGGCATTGCTCTTTGGAAGTTCGCTTCGAAATTCGATAACACGCGGCAGTTTATAAACAGCCAGCTTTTCAGCACCGTAATCTATGAGTTCTTCTTCTGTGGCATTTTCGCCATCCTTAAGCACTATATAAGTTTTAAGCACTTCTCCGTAAAAATCGTCTGGGACCCCTTTACTGACAACTTCAGCAACCTTCGGATGTCTGAAAAATACTTCGTCAACTTCCCTGGGATAAACATTGATACCACCAATAATAACAATATCTTTTTCCCGGTCGACTATATAGAAGTAACCTCTTTCATCCATCTTGGCAATATCTCTGGTATAAAGCCAACCATCACGAAGTATTTCTTTAGTATCTTCAGGGTTCTTCCAGTAACCTTTCATTATCTGGGGACCTTTGATAATTAGCTCACCTTCTTCGCCAACCGGAACCTCCTCAGAGGTGTTTTCCGGGTTTACAATTCGGCACTCTGTATCTGGATAAGGCAAACCAACACTGCCATACTTACGTATCCCCATAAAAGGATTAGAATGTGTAGTCGGCGATGCTTCTGTTAAGCCATATCCTTCAATAATTTTAATGCCGGTGCGCTTTTCGATATGATCAATCAACTCTACCGGCATAGGTGCTCCCCCGGTCCGCCAGATATCAACTGCTTTCAAATTGTGATTTATTGCTTCAGGGTGATCAGCAATGGCAGAAAAAATGGTCGGCACTCCTGGGAAAAATGACGGGCGGTAAGTATCGATTAAATATAAAATATAATCTATATCGAAATACGGAAGCATAATCATACCCATGGGAAAGGTAAGCGCTAAATTCAAACAAAAATTCAGGCCGGTGATTTGGAATAATGGAATTAAGCCTAACCCGTACTGCTGGGTAAGACCATTGCAGAATTTCTCTTTTTTAAACTCGGAAAACCATTCTTTTTTCTGAACTACGTTGGAAATTAGGTTATAATGGGTCAGCATGGCTGCCTTGGTAGTGCCGGTCGTTCCACCAGTGTACTGCAGCACCGCTATGTCTTCTTTCGGGTTTATTTCAGCTTCGGGAGAATATGGCGGGTATTTTTCCAGCAACTCGTCAAACCAAAGATTTTTACCATATACATCAGAACCGCTTAACTTGCTAACAATTACATGATCTAAGGGAACTCTATCTCGCACTGCCTGAAGAGAATCAATAACCTCATCCGCAACAACAATAATTTTCGCTTCCGAATCTTTTAGCGCAAATTCCAATTCAGAAGGCATGTAGAGAGGGTCTACCTGTACTTCAATTGCTCCAAGTTTCATGCAGGCATAGTAGGTATAGACAAACTCGGGACAATTTGGCATCATAAGTGCCACACGGTCATTTTTTCTTACGCCCAGATCAAATAAAGCCGCCGCAAATCTATCAATGTACTCATGCATCTTACGAAAGGTAATCTCTTTTTCAAAAAAAACCAGGGCATTTAAATCGCCGCAGTTTTTTGTATTCTCTTTTAAATAACGATAGACAGATACTTCCGGGTATTCCAGGTTCCACCGAACCGGGTAATTTTTTAGCCACAACCGGTCAAACATAAATTCAACTGCCTCCTATGATATAAATTAGTAAAGGGTAATACCAGCATTTTTTATAATAAAGACCAATTATAAATGGAGCTTTTTAATAACCGGTAGATGAGCATTTAATAGTAATTCTGTACTTGTAGCCGAGAAAGAAAATTTCAGTTCCACCAATAACTTTTCTTGCTTCCAGTAGAATAAGTTATCACTAAAATAAAAACCAGGCTATTATGACAGCAACCAAAATGGCTGTAACAGCTATGTTCCAGATCCATAATACTTTATTGGATATGCTTTCCTGCTTTTGTTGCTTACTTTCAAATCGTCCTTTGAATTCAGATGTTTTCTGCTTTACTTCTCTTTCCTTTTTATCTTCTTCTCCAGACAAACCATTCAAGGAAGCCATTGTCTCATTTTGAGCTTCCTGATATTTATCTTCACCAACATGCTTTCTGTACTGCTGCGATGGGTAAAATTCCTGGGATTGCTTTAAAGCTTCTCTTTCTTTAACAGTTTGTTTATATTCCTCTGGGGGTTTCGGTTTAGAAGCATCCATTTGCTTGAGAGGTTTTTTTTGCTCAACCGATTGTTTTGTTTCGTCTGCAGGAGTTTCGCCAATTTGTGAGACAAGTTCATTGTCTTTCCATTCACCAGTGAATTTTCTTCCATCTGCAGTAAGCATTATCCCCATGCCTTCTGACTTATCGTTTTTCCAGGAACCAACATACAAACTGCCATCTGTATAAACCATGGCTCCCTGGCCATGTCTTTTTCCTTCAGCCCTTTCACCAATATATTTAAGGTCATTAGTATAGACCATAATGCCAAAACCATAAATTCTATCTTTTTTCCACTCCCCGATATATTTTTTCCCATCTACATAAACCATTACACCTTCGCCGTGCTTTTTACCATCTTTCCATTCACCAACATATTCTCTTCCATTCTGCCAGGTCATAGCCCCGAGATCGAGTGCTTGATTATCGTTTGTTGAAATTTCATGCCCTTTATTATCCTGTTTAAACCATTTTTTTTCACCATGTCTCTTGCCTTCCTTCCACTCGCAAAAAAACATGCTTCCGTTTGCATAAATCATAGTCCCCTGGCCATTTCTTTTTCCGTTTTTCCACTCGCCAAGATATTTACCAGCATATTTATTTTCTTCCCAAAAAGTCATCGTGCCCTGGCCGTTTCTTTTGCCGTCTTTCCATTCACCAACATACTTTCTTCCATCAAGCCAGGCAATAATTCCCTGACCGCTGGGACGATCATCTTTCCATCCCCCAACATATTTTGCCCCTTTTTCCTGGGTCCAGGTCCCCAGGCCATTTCTCTTGCCGTTTTCATATCTGCCTTCATACTTGCTGCCGTCCGGCCAAGTTAGCACTCCCTGGCCGCTGGGTTTATCATTTTCCCATAGACCCTCATACTTTCTTCCATCAGAATAAATCATTTTCCCTTGGCCATGCTTCAAGCCACCCCTAAAATCACCTTCATACTTGCTGCCGTCAGCATAGACTTTATTTCCATGGCTATCTTTTTTACCAACATCCAAACCACCGGGATGCTTTCTTCTTTCCGGAAACAAATATACTCCCTTACTCATAATTGGCTCCTCCCCAATCACTAATATATTCTGATGTTTTTTTATAATTGCTTCACTTACCTATATCTTAGAAACCGTTATTTCCAACCTTCCAAGATAAAACCTTCTTCAAGAAGGCTCCAGACTATTATTAATATAGCCCTACTATAAATTTGATATCAATTTTTTAGGCAGGCAACCACCTGCTGAACTTTCTTGTCACTGGCAATTACTACTAATACTTGTACCTGCACTAAAAAAACTTTACTCGAACCTGATTCTAAAAAAATAGCCCTTTTTAGGAAACCAGGCTATCATAGTCCAGTTTTTGGACCTTAGATCCTAGGCTTTGCGCCCCTGTCTTTCAACAGGTTTGCCTTTATCATGGGCATTAAAGTCAAAACTTTTTCAATTGTATTATATATACTGCAAGAAATTATGTCAATCTTTCATTAATTTATCAATAAATGGTCATTAGCTGCTCGGCTTTTAGGGCAAATCATAGAGATATCTTTTTTTACAGGTCAAGAGGTCAAAGGGTAAACCAGTTCTTCCTTGTAGCCGGTAATAATACGGATATAGCCGCAGAGCATTTTGTTAACTTCTTCGTCCCCGGTATCAGCCAGCAGATGGCCGTAATCAAGAGAAAGAACTTTTTCCCTGGTTGCAACCACTATGATATTCTTCTTGCCAACCTGCCTGATTACATCTGCGCTGATTTGCTGATTACCGCGGCCTAAAATATAACCCTGGCCTCCGATTACAGTAACAATAACCTTCGCTGATTTACCTTTTATAAGTTCCAGAATTTGCTGCTCATTGGCATCGGCAGCAAGCAGCTTTCCGTTTTTCACAACGTCAACACCAAGCAGAGTATGATCAAGCCCCATCTTTGTCATAATAGGCGCAGTTGTTGAACCGGGCCCAACAATATAAATAGTGTCCTGTTCAAGACCCTCCAAAACCTGTTCGGCTATACCGTCGAGGACAGATTCTTCAGAGCCAACTCCACCAATCTTAAGATGCTGCATCAGGTCCCCTGCACATGGAACCATTAAATACCCATACAACCTGGCCGAGAGACGACCATCGCGAAAAGCTTCTTCATCAATATCCATTACCTCTGCCCGGCGCAGCGGCAGGCTGCCTTCCTGCAGATATAAACGGGCCAGTTCCCCGGCATTACGCGGAGTGGTGGCATATACGGCAGAATGAATTTTTACACCGGCCGGAATACCAATTACAGGAGGGGTATTATCTTCACCAAGAGCATGATAGATATTGCGGGCTGTGCCGTCACCCCCGGCAAAAAGAATCAGTTCTACTCCCTGTGCTGCCATTTCACGGGCAGCCTGTTCTGTATCTTCAGGAGT
>PXBM01000096.1 GCA_003566935.1 Syntrophomonadaceae bacterium
CTGTAGACAAGACCCGGAACCGATGGAGTTGAATATTGATGGAGCGCAAAAAAGCAGCAGTGATTTTTGGAGGAAGATCTGGTGAACATGTAGTTTCACTTCGTTCAGCTGCTTCGATTATGGATGCTATTGATACCGAGCGCTACGAAGTGATTCCGGTAGGTATCACCAGGGAAGGAGTTTGGCTCTCGGGCCCGGATATTTGGTTGGCTCTCTGGGAAGGGAAAGAGCCAGATGAATCATACAGGACAGCACTGATCACAGATCCCACTAACCCCGGGTTACTTATACAGATTGACTCATCAAAAGGTGAGTGGCGGTTTCAGCCTTTGGATCTGGCGTTTCCTGTTTTACACGGCACCTATGGTGAAGATGGCACCATACAGGGGCTTTTTGAAATGGCCGGTATTCCCTATGTTGGTTCTGGCGTACTGGCGTCAAGTTCTTCCATGGATAAAGTGGTGATGAAAGTTTTGTTTGCCCAGGCTGGTCTGCCTGTCGCACCGTACCTTTATTTTTACAGGCGCCAGTGGAGCGGATCTGAAATTTTCTGGCAGGAAAAGATTGCGGTAGCGCTTGGATTTCCTTGTTTTGTCAAGCCTGCCAACCTTGGCTCCAGCATTGGCATATCTAAAGTCAAAGAGCCTGAAGAACTGGTTCCTGCTGTTGAAGAAGCTCTGCTCTACGATGAAAAAGTTGTTATTGAGTCATTTATAGAAGGCAGGGAAATTGAATGCGCTGTTCTGGGCAATATGAATGCTGAAGCGTCCAGGCCCGGCGAAGTAATTCCCTGCAATGAGTTTTACGATTACAGGGCAAAATATATAGATGACCGCTCAACCCTTGTAATTCCAGTAGAGCTGGGTGAAAAACTGGAGCAGCAGGTTAAAGAGTATTCACTTAAGTCTTTTCAGGCCGTGGAAGCAAGCGGATTGGCCAGGGTTGATTTTTTTGTAAATACAGTTGATAGCAGTGTCATAATCAATGAAATAAATACCATGCCAGGGTTTACCAGCATCAGCATGTATTCCAAATTATGGGACGCATGCGGGGTCAATTACTCTATGCTGGTTAGCAGGCTGATGGAGCTGGCTGAAGAACGTTTTCAGCGCCGTAATTCTCTGCTGCATAAACCGCCTGAGTAAATATCGACTGCGGGGTGAGAAAAATAGCGGATAAACAGGAGTCACTTTTAGATGCGCTTAGTAATGACAAAAAGAGGGAGCCTGCGCTAGAAGAAAAGCACGGCGAGAAGCTCCGTGAGGTTGAAGAAAAGGCTCTTGCCTGCAAGCGCTGTGGTCTGCGTGCCGGCTGTAAGCAGGTAGTATTCGGTGAAGGCAATCCTGATGCTCGTCTGATGCTGGTTGGCGAAGGGCCCGGCGGTGATGAGGACCGCCTCGGAAAACCTTTTGTGGGCAGAGCTGGACAGCTGTTAAATCGGATCCTGGAAGCAGCGGAAATACCGCGTGAAGATGTTTATATTACAAACGTAGTTAAGTGTCGCCCTCCAGGCAATCGCAACCCGGTCCAGCCTGAAGTTGATGCTTGCAGCTCTTACCTTGCCGAACAGTTTAAACTGATCAGTCCGGAAATTGTTGTTTGCTTAGGCGCGCTTGCTACTAAAACTATTATAGATAAAAATGCTGCTATAACCCGGGTTCGCGGGCAGTGGCATGAAAAAGAAGGCATGCGGGTTATTGCTACTTTCCATCCGGCAGCGCTTTTGCGCGATCCCAGCAGAAAGAAGCCGGTTTGGGAAGATTTTAAAGAGGTAATGAAATATTACCATCTAGACCGGGGGGTCGAAAAATGAGCAACGAATTAGTGCTTGTGGTAGATGATGAAAAGACACTGGTAAAGGCGCTTTCCTTTAACTTGGAAAAAGAAGGTTTCCGGGTTGAGCAGGCGTTTGATGGTGAAGAAGCGCTTAAAAAAGTGTTTGACTTGAAGCCGGATATTGTTGTCCTGGACTTAATGCTGCCGGAGGTAGACGGGTTTGAAGTGTGCCGCCAGATTCGCAAAAAACTGGAAATCCCGATTATCATGTTGACAGCCCGCAGCGAGGATATTGACAAAGTATTAGGGCTGGAACTGGGTGCAGACGATTACCTGACTAAACCATTTAATTCACGTGAGCTGGTTGCCAGGATCAAAGCTATTTTGAGACGTAGCACGGTACGCGATGAAGAATCTAAGAAGGTAGTCCAGATTGGCAAGCTGCAGGTTGACTTGCTCCAGCACAGGGCCAAAATCGAAGACAAGGAAGTCAGTCTTACTTCCAAGGAGTTTGCCCTGTTAAGCTTCCTTGCGTCCAATGCCGGTAATGTTTATTCACGTGAGCAGCTACTTGAGCAGGTTTGGGGCTATGATTATTATGGAGATGTGCGGACCGTGGATGTGCATATCAGGCACCTGAGGGAAAAAATTGAGAAAGATCCCGCCAACCCGAAGCTGATCATAACTGTCTGGGGTACCGGGTATAAGCTCAGGGAGGATCTTTAATGACCAGGTTTTACAGTATCCGTTTTCGCCTGACAGCTACCTTTCTGGCGATTATCCTGGCTGTGATGATAATCATCAGTATCTTTCTGCTTAACACCCTGGAACGCTACTACATGAACAATCTCGAAGATACCCTGGCCAGGTCTGGCTTTCTGGCAGCCGAATTTGTAGTTGGACAGCTGCGCGGGCAGGTTGATGCTGTCCGCCTGAGCTCCCTGGCTGAAGATGTCAGCCGTCAGTCACAGGCCCGGGTTCTTTTTGCCGACCAACAGGGCACTGTAGTGGGAGACTCTATTCGGGTTGGCGGCCTGCTGAGCCAATCCCTGGATAATGAACTGGTTGAAAATGCTTTAGACGGTAATGTTAGTAGTACGACCGGATACAGTGAACGGATACAACACCAGGTTATCCAGGTTGCCGTTCCTGTAATGGAAGAAAGTGAGTCGGTAACTGGTGTGGTCTTCCTATCAGCTTCACTGGAAGAAGTATACCGGACTCTCGATGATATTCGCCGCTTTCTCTTTTTAGCGACTCTTTTAGCCATGGCCGTAGTTGGTGGAGGGTCTGTTGCACTAGCCCGGCGCTTTACCGGCCCCCTCGAAAGCCTGACCGCGGCAGCGAGAAGAATGGCTGAAGGCAAGCTTGATCAGCACATCGAGTTTTCCTCGGCTGATGAAATCGGCCGCCTGGCTGAGCAGTTCAATATCATGGCCAAGCGCCTTAATTATTACACCAGCAACCTGAAAAAGTTTGCGGCAGATGTTGCTCATGAGGTTAGAACTCCCCTGACAACCATGAGTTTGCTCACGAAAGCCCTTAAGGAACATGAAATGGAACCGGAACAGCAAAAAGAATTTATTGATGACCTGGATGGAGAACTTGATCGGCTAACGGCCCTGGTCAATGACTTGCTTGAGCTGTCCAAGCTTGATAAAAATGAAGTAGAGCTTGATCTTGTTGCCCTTAACCGCCTTTTGGCTGATATGGTGGGTGAATACCAGTACCGATTTGCCCACTCGGGACTGGCGCTGTATGATCAAATACCGGAAGAGGATTGTCTGATCCTCGGCGCCCCCCTTCAGCTGCGCCAGGTGATCAGCAACCTGTTGGATAATGCCCTGAATTATACCGAGGCAGGGGGCTCAGTAACGGTGACTCTTTATAGCGAAGAAAATGAAGTGATAACAGAGGTAAGAGATACCGGCTGCGGCATTCCGGAAGAAGATCAAAATTATATATTCGAACGCTTTTTCAGGGTTGACCGGGCACGCTCCAGGGAAGGTGGAGGTACCGGACTGGGATTGGCCATTGTCAGTGAAATTATTACCAAGCATGAAGGCAGGGTCTGGGTTGAAAGTGAAGAGGGGTCAGGCAGCAGTTTTTACTTTGCCTTGCCTCTGGCTGCAAGTCAGGATGTTATAAAAAATTAATAATCCTTAACCGAGGGTTAAAGCTTTCAGCTCTGAGTATGATATAAAATAGCGTCACTCTGGCTTTTAAAGCTGGGAGGTGTTTAAGCATGAAACGATTTGAACCGTATCATTATATAATAATAGCGGCCGGATTTTTCATTTTAGGCGGCCTGGTTTTGTTCTCCATGCAGCTTTTTCCTGCTGCGGAGAGCAATACTGTTACAGTCGATCCTCAAACCACTGATCAGGCAGAAGGCCTCTATGACTTCTGGTTTTCCAGTGTTGAAATATATGATATCAGTGTTGACCACAGCATGGAAAGAATTCTGTTCAGTGCGGACAATAACACCGTAAGCCTGCTTGATCGTGAACGCAGGTTAAGCTGGGACAAAACCTTTGAAACAGAGCCAAATCAGGCTCGCATTTCATCCTGTGGCAGCTACGCTGCAATTGGAACTGCGGGTGGAAGGTTGCACTTTACATCGGTCGACCAGGTTTTTGCGTGGGACGATGAAGGTTACCCTGTAAAACATATATCCGTATCTCCCAATGCCAACTGGATTGCCGCAGCCCGTTCCCTGCCCGATCAGGATCAATACCAGCTAGACCTTTATAGCCATGATGGTGATTTAAAGTGGAGCCTCGAGACAGGGCCGATTAAAAATCTTTACCTGACCAGCGAATACCTTGAGCAGGCTAATATTTATTATACAACCGAGGACGATGGGCAGACAGCAATAAGTGCTGTTAACCTTGAAGGCGATCAACTGTGGCACTTTGAGGACAAGGGCCTGGCGGCAGTATCTAAACATGGCAGCCGTTTGGCTGCTTATCAGGGTGATACAGTGACAGTCTACGATTCATTAGGTTATCCAATGTGGTCAACCAGTTTGCCTTTTGAACCCCGCAAAATCGTTTTTAACCCTCAGAACTATAATCGGGTTTTGATCTATGGCAGCCGGGAAGGTTCCGGTGAAAACCTCTTTTACTATGACCTGGCCGACGACCTGCTATGGATGAGCAGAATAGCTGATGGTTCGCTTTTTTCTTTTACAGCGGACGGGCAGCATATCTTAACAAGCTCCTGGCGTCACTTCAAAGAAGATTATACCCAGATGACACTGATAAGCCGTGAAGGTATAGAGCTGAACAGCTGGGAAGTGGCGATGCGAGTAGAACACCTCCTGTTGTCCGGACATCCCCACCTGGCAATAGTAGGCGGTGAAGACGGCTATATTGACCTGGTAGACCTGGAGCCTTTATTGATAGCTGAAGGCAGCAACGATCAGCGAGAAATACAGTATTATAACCCGGTAACAGTTGGCAAAAGAGCAGAAGAATCAAAAATTATCCTTTATTTTATGGATGGAAACGATAATTTAATTCCAGTTACCCGAACCATAAATCAAACAGAAGATCTCATTAACGCAGCGCTTGAAGAATTAATTCGTGGACCTGCTCGTGACAGTGCCCTCTTCAGGACTATCCCTGATAAAGATATTACTGCAGAAGCAGAGCTGGATCAGGAGAATAGCACTCTTACCATTGATTTTTCTCCGGAACTGTCCGAGATAAATGGCGCAAGCCAGAGCAGAACTATTTATGAATCTCTGATTCATACGGTCAGCCAGTTTCTTAATGGCGAAAATATTTACCTGACCATGGAAGGGGAGCTCATAGAATCTATTGGTCCAGAGCTGGAATTAAACCAGCCGCTTCAACCTGTAAAGCTGGAAAGCCCCGTTTATATCCCTATTATGAGTGATAGCAGGTATTACCTGAAAATTGAAGAAGGAGCCGATGAAGATAGTTCTGAAACCAATCTAAGTCAGCTGCTTGAAAAAACCCTGCATGCCTGCCGTTCTCTACCTTTTTTCCCAACTAATGCTGATTTAAGGGGGCTTGACCAGTCTTCTGAGCAGGTTCAGATTAACTTGAATAGTCCATTCAGGTCAATATTTCCGGAAGAACCTACCGAGAAGGAGTATTCGCAGGCGATGCTTGTCCTTGACGCTTTGTTTACAACCGTATTTGAAAACAGCCGGGCACTGAGGGTAGAAATATTAATTGATGGCGAGCCCTGGACAACTCCGGCCGGTTATCCTTCGATCAGCCGCTTTTACCGTCAGCCGGCCTTTGTTAACCCTGAATAAGGATATGCCGGGCAGGTATTTGTCAAATGTTCTTCTTTCGAATAAAATAAGTGAAAAAGCCTCAAGGAGATAGTAGATGCAGAAACTAAAAGAAGAAGTTGGCCGGTTGCTGGCGCCCCGCGTCGGCATGAAACCGGCAGAAGTAATAACCCTGCTTGAAGATCCACCTGATCCATCATACGGCGATTTGGCCTTTCCCTGCTTTGTTCTGGCTAAAACCAGGAGAAAGGCTCCTCCTCTGATTGCACAAGAGTTAAGTGAAGAAATGGCCGATGAGAGAGGCCTTTTCTGGGATAAAGCTGTGCCAAAGGGGCCTTATCTTAATTTCTTCCTTGCTCCGGATGCTTTTGGCCGTGAAGTGCTCCAGGATATTTGGAACAGTGCAGATAAATATGGTCATGTAAATATTGGCAAGGGAGAAAATGTAACAATAGATTATTCCTCCCCAAACATTGCCAAGCCTTTTGGTGTTGGTCATATTCGCTCTACCGTGATTGGTCATTCTCTATACCTGATCTACCAGGCGTTAGGTTATAACAGCATCGGCATTAACCACCTCGGAGACTGGGGAACCCAGTTTGGCAAACTGATAGTTGCTTTTAAACGCTGGGGCAGTGAAGAAGAGCTGAAGCAAGATCCTGTAAATTATCTTTATCAGCTATATGTCAAGTTTCACAGGGAAGTTGAGGAAAGCCCCGAGCTTGATGACGAAGCACGCTCCTGGTTTTGGAAGCTCGAGCAGGGAGACGGTGAAGCCGTTGAATACTGGGAACGCTTTCGCCGTTTGAGCCTGGATAATTATGAACAGATTTATGATCTACTGGGGATCAAGTTTGAATACTATCATGGTGAAAGCCACTATAACCAGATGCTGGAAAAGGTAATTGAGGTGGTCAGGGAAAAAGGGATAGCCCGGGAAAGCGAAGGAGCTCTAATGGTTGACCTGGAGCAGTACGATTTACCCTCGGTAATGCTGCAGAAAAAAGACGGTGCAACTCTCTATATTACCCGAGACCTGGCAGCCGCCATTTACCGCTTCGAAACCTTTAATTTTGCTCGCTCCCTTTATGTGGTTGGTGCAGAACAAACCCTCCACTTTCAGCAGCTTTTTAAAGTTTTAGAACTGCTTGGTTTTGAGTGGGCGAAAAACTGTGCTCATGTTCCCTTTGGCCTGATCCGCTTTAAAGAAGGCCGTATGTCTACACGGGCGGGTAAAATTATTCTTTTGGAAGAAGTCTTAAACCGGTCCATAGATATGGCCCGGGAGATTATAGAAGAAAAAAACCCTGACCTTCCTGATAAGGACAGTGCTGCCAAAGCAGTCGGGCTTGGAGCGGTTCGCTTTGGAGATTTAAGCAATGACCGTATCAAAAATATTGAATTTGACTGGGATAAAGCACTGGATTTTTCCGGTGAAACTGCTGCTTATATCCAGTACGCCCATGCCCGCATTTGCAGCATTCTGCGCAAGGGCGGCCTGGATGACACCGCCTGGGACGACCATGCAGCATCGCTTTTAACGCGGGACGAAGAAACAGCGCTGATTAAAACCCTGGCCATCCTGCCGGATAAAATTATTGCCTCCGCAGAAAGCTATAAGCCTTCAATCCTGGCCCGCTACTTGATCGATGTGGCCCGTGAATTCAACCGGTTTTACCATAACTGTCCGGTTCTAAGCAGCGAAGACGAATTAAAGCACGGCCGCCTGTTGTTGATTAACGCTACCAGACAGGTTATAGCTAACGGCCTGGCCCTCCTGGGCATAGAAGCTCCGGAAGAGATGTAATATAGATTAGGGGGTATTACCTGTGCTAGACTTGAAATATGTCCGTGAAAATCCTGATGCTGTCCGCCGGGCCATGGAACTTAAAAAAGAAGCAGGCGACTTAGAAGGCCTGTTAAAAATGGACCAGCAAAGACGCGACCTCTTAAAAGAAGTTGAAGATCTGAAGCAAACCCGCAATCGTGTTTCCAAAGAAATTGGGAAACAGGGTGCCGACAGTGAGGGGGCTCAGCAGAAAAAGGAAGAAATGCGAGCAGTATCAACAAAAATTAAAGAATTGGATGATCAGCTGCGGCAAATTGACATAAAAATGGAGCACCTGCTGCTCAGTCTGCCTAACATTCCCGATGAAGTGGTGCCGATCGGAACTGATGAAGAAGATAACATTGAAGTTCGTGCCTGGGGAGACAAGCCGAAATTTGACTTTGAGCCTTTGGCTCACTGGGATATCGGTGAAAAACTTCACATCCTTGATTTCCCCCGGGCTGGTAAAATTTCCGGCAGCCGCTTCGCCGTATATTTCGCGGCAGGAGCCCGCTTGGAAAGAGCATTAATTAATTTTATGCTGGACCTGCATACCGTCAAACACGATTACTGCGAAGTTTTCCCTCCCTTCCTTGTAAATTCGGCCAGCATGACCGGAACCGGTCAGCTGCCCAAGTTTGCCGAAGATGCTTTTAAAGTTGAGGGCTCAGACCTGTACCTGGTCCCCACTGCTGAAGTGCCGGTAACCAACCTGCATCGCGACGAGATCCTTGATGATGAACAGCTTCCCCTTTATTATGCCGCTTATACAGCCTGCTTCCGGGCCGAGGCAGGCGCGCACGGTCGTGATACCCGTGGTTTAATCCGCCAGCACCAGTTTAATAAGGTCGAGCTGGTTAAATTTGTGCGCCCTGAAGACTCTGATGACGAGCTGGAAAAACTGACCCGCAACGCTGAAGAAGTCCTGAAGTTGCTCGGTCTGCCTTACCGGGTGATGCTGATGTGTTCCGGTGACCTGGGCTTTGCCCCGGCCAAAAAATATGATCTTGAAGTCTGGCTGCCCGCAGCCAATACTTACCGTGAAATATCTTCCTGCAGTAACTTTACCGACTTCCAGGCCCGCCGGGCAGGGATCCGCTATCGGCCGGAGCAGGGTAAAAAAGCTCAATTTGTTCATACCCTGAACGGTTCAGGGGTTGCTGTCGGACGGACGGTAGCCGCTATTCTCGAAAACTTCCAGCAGGAGGACGGCACTGTGGTCATACCCGAGGCCCTGCGTCCATACTGCGGCGGCATGGAGAGGATAACCGCTACCTGATATTTGCATAAAAAATGAGTAATTAGTCAGCTTGCTTAAGAAAACTTCGCTCGCTTTAGTTTTCTTAAGCAGACTGGGCAGTTACAAAAATGATTAATAGATATAAAGATCGGCTCCTCTTGGCGGCCGGTCTTTTTTGTTGAGTATTCTAAAAATTGCAGGCATCTCTCAGGCATTTTGAATTACAAATACCCGCTAATATCCATAAGAAACTATTATGATAAAGTCTATTGAAATACTATTGATTTGGAAAGAGAGATGTGTTAAGCTTAATATCGCGTGAAAGATATAACAAGATAGAGAGGAAAGTGCAAGTATGAATAAAAAACTAGTTGCTTTAATGCTGGTAGTGGGGTTGATGGCTCTTGGAACATTCGGCTGTGGCGATGCACCTGCAGAAGAAGCACCTGAGGAGACCCCTGAAGAAACACCGGAGGAAACTCCAGAAAATGGGGAGGCAGTTGAAGGTACTTCCAGGCTTGGTCTTGGTATTGTTCCTTCCATCGCCAGGTCCAGGGATGCCGATGATGATTTGCTTGCCCAGGCCCAGGCTGATGTAGTCAAGGCCGCAGTTCTCTTTGATGAAGAAGGGCGTGTAGTCAGCGTAACTATCGATAATGCACAGAACAGGGTAGCATTCGATGAAGAAATGCAGCTTGACACTGATGTCAGCGCACCCGGAACAACCAAGGCAGAACTCGGTGACGACTATGGTATGAGAAGAGTATCAGAGATTGAAAAAGAATGGGATGAGCAAATTGCCGCTTTTGAAGAGTGGATGATCGGCCAGACTGTAGAAGAAATCAAAGGCTTACCGGTCAAAGTGGTTGATGATGCTCACCAGCATGTTCCCGACATCCCGGAACTGACAACATCTGTGACAATTACAGTAGAAAGCTATATTGCTGCTGTAGAACATGCTTATGAAAACTCCATTGCAGTAGAAGATGCAGCAACTGCCGGCCTGGGCAGTGAAATTTCTCTCCGCAGGTCAAGAGGTCTTGATGCTGATAACGAAATTATGCCGATGGCCCAGTTTGATAACACCATGGCAGCAGTAGCATTTGATGCTGACGGAGTAGTTGTTGGTGCAATTATTGACAATGCCCAGATCAGGGTTAACTATGACGAGGAAGGCCAGCTAACCACCGATAAGACCGAAGTAC
>PXBM01000195.1 GCA_003566935.1 Syntrophomonadaceae bacterium
AAAAGGTAATTGGTGCGGTCGGAAAAATTAGCTTCCGCAGGGTTGATGAATTGAGGGAACTGGCTGAAAGACTTGAAAATATGAATAACCGTCTTACTCATTTTCAGGAAGAACTTAAGAAAGCTCGTCACCGGGATCAACCTTTTCAGTTTGAAGATATAATAACCTTAAACCCTGTTATGCTCGATATGATCCGCGATGCCCGTCAGGCAGCCCAGGGTTTGTCAACAGTTCTGGTAAGCGGGGAAAGCGGTGTCGGTAAAGAGTTGATGGCCCAGGCTGTTCATCAGGCCAGTCCCCGCAATAATCGCCCCTTTGTCAAGGTAAACTGTGCGGCTATACCGGAGAATCTTCTTGAATCAGAATTTTTTGGTTATGTTAGCGGGGCTTTCACCGGAGCCAGTCAGAACGGTAAAGAGGGGCTGCTGGATCGTGCTAACGGGGGAACTTTATTTTTAGATGAAATTGGTGATATGCCCCTTTCACTGCAGGGTAAACTGCTCAGAGTTTTACAGGATCAGGCCTATGAAAGAGTTGGTGATACGGCAACAATAGAAGTTGACATACGTTTTATTGCCGCCACAAACCAGGACCTTGAGGAAAAAGTGAGCAGTGGAGCATTCCGAAAGGATCTGTACTATCGCTTGAATGTGATTCATATGCCAATACCTCCTTTAAGAGAACGGGTTGAGGATATAAAACCGCTTGTTTTTGCTTTTTTGGCCAAGTATAATGAGATTTTTGGTATGAATGTAAGTGATATAAGCAATGAAGCTTTAAATGCGCTGCGTGCATATAACTGGCCCGGCAATATTCGGGAATTAGAAAATGTTGTTGAAAGGGCCCTGAATTTTACTGTTGAAGACACAATAAAGCTGGAAAATTTACCGCCTAAATTACGCAAACATTATACTAAAAGCATTGATGAAAATCAGGGCAGAAAAAGCGACAGCTCCGACTTGAATAGCTCTTTAGACTCAACAGTCCAGGCATACAGGACAGAAAGAGAAGAGCAGGAAAAAGAAACAATAACCAGGGCGCTTAACCAGGCGGGTGGAAATAAAAGTGAAGCTGCCCGCATCCTTGGAATCAGTCGCTCCTGGTTGTATAGAAAAATCGACAGATTTGGCTTGAGAGGTGAATAGAATGAGTGAATATTTAAGTGAAAAAACTTTATCGAGCAGTTACCTTTACCGTGGTAGGATCATAAATGTGCGGCAGGATAGGGTCCAGGCATCCGGAAACCAGGTTGCTTTCAGGGAGATTGTCGAACACCCAGGTGCAGTGGCCATACTTGCTCTTGATGAAGAGAACAATCTGGTCCTGGTTAAACAACACCGACAGCCAGCCGGTGAGATATTACTTGAGATTCCCGCCGGCAAATTGGAGGCCGGAGAAGATCCCATGGAATGCGCGAAGCGAGAAATGTCTGAAGAAACCGGATTGGAAGGAGCATCCTGGCAGGAACTATTTGCTTTTTATCCATCACCGGGCTTTTGTGATGAAATAATATATCTTTTCAAAGTAGAGGATTTAAACAAAGCTGCAGCACCTGTCACGGATCCGGAAGAAAAAATATCAGTCATTAAGCTTCCCCTTAAAGATGTCAAAGCTATGATCATGAATGGAGAAATAAAAGACGGCAAGACGATTATTGCTATGCAATATGCTATGATCAGCAATTGTTAAACTAGACATTATTTTTTTTATTTTTGTGCATGAATGTCTATTACAGGCAGGTAAATTGTTGGTTTATGTTGAACTACTAATAATTCAAGCTTTCATTACGAGGGAAATTAATATTATGCAGGATCACCTTAAAAACTATACAAACTATCTTTCCGTAGAAAAAGGTTTATCAATCAATACTCTTGATTCGTATAAACGGGATCTGAATAAACTTATTAAGTATTTGAACGAACAAAAGTTAGAAAGCCCTGACCTGATAGATCGTGATTCTATAAACTCATTTATTGTTATGCTGAAAAAGAATGGATATGCTTCCTCATCTATATCACGCTGCACAGCATCAATTCGTTCTTTTTTTAATTTTTTATTACAAGAAGGGATTATTACTGATAATCCTGCCCTGCAGCTTAACTCGCCCAAAATAGAAAAAAAACTGCCCAGGGTATTAAATACAAAGGAAGTAGATCTGCTGCTCAGCCAGCCCAAAAAAAGCAATCAAAATGGACTCAGAGACAAAGCAATGCTTGAACTGCTTTATGCTTCTGGTATAAGGGTTTCAGAGCTAATTTCTCTTGATATAAATGATTTTGATCCCCATGTTGGTTTCTTGCGCTGTCGCGGCAAGGGTATGAAAGAGCGCATCGTTCCGGTTGGCTCTGTTGCCATTAATCATGTAAGCGAATATCTAAATACCTCCAGGGCAAAGCTGCTTAGAATAAATAATGAACCTGCCCTTTTTATTAACCACCACGGGAAGAGAATGACAAGACAGGGATTTTGGAAAATATTAAAAAAATATGCTCGTCAATCTGGTATAAATGGGGAAATCACTCCTCATACCCTTCGTCATTCGTTTGCCACGCATCTTTTGGAGAATGGAGCAGATTTACGTTCTGTGCAGGAAATGCTCGGCCACTCCGATATCTCTACCACCCAAATTTATACACAGATCACCAGGCGTAAAATCAGGGAAATTTATGATCAGACCCACCCCAGGGCTTGATTTAATAATTGCTTTTGCTCTTTCATTTTAAAAGCCCCGAAATTATAGTAAAATATGAGTGGTTGCAATTTATGAAATTATTCAAATCATAAGTTTTACTGTATGTGAATCAATGTTTTAGAAAGTGTGGTTTTCTTTAGTGGATGTAATTATTACACATACAAATGGCGATTTTGATGCGTTGGCTGCCCTGGTATTAGCTTCTAAAATACATCCTAACAGTCTTGTGATTTTACCTGAACCCCAGCATACCAATGTTCGCTCCTTTATTAATCTTTACCGCGATTTACTTCCCTTAAGCGATCCCGGAGAACTTAATACAGAGGAGATTGAAAACGTAATAGTTGTTGATACTAATAAAAAAGATAGGCTGGGCAAATGGCACTATATCCTTGACTATGCCGTGCAGGTAATCCTATACGATCATCATCCCGGTCAGCCGGACTTTGATACAGACTTAATAAGTCTCGAGGATATCGGTTCAACAACAACGATTTTATTTGAAGAGCTGCAGGCACGAAACATTGGATTGACTGAATTTGAAGCAACCCTGATGGCTCTCGGAATTTATGAAGATACAGGATGCCTTACTTATGATATTACTACTTCAAGAGATGCCAGTGCTGTTGCTGCCTTATGGAAATATGATCCCAATACGAGGCTGATCCAGGAGTACCTTCGTTCACCCTTAACAGAAATCCAGAAAGAACTGCTGGAGAAACTGATCCGAAATAGTGAGCTGTTGGAAATTAACCGACGCAGAGTCTTGATCAGCATGACTGTTCTGGATGAATATGTTGTTGGAGCTGCAGTGTTACTGCAGCTTTTAGATGAAATTGAAGACGCAGGCCTGACTTTGATCATAATTCAGATGACAAATGCTATTTATCTTGCCGCCCGTTCAAAAGATGAAGACTTGAACTTGTTAGAACTGTTGGCGCCTTTTAATGTTAAAGGGTACCCGGCTGTTGTTTCTGCCCACTTTAAGGGAGTTAAGGCCGAAGAAGTAAAGCAGCAGGTTATCGAGTTCCTCAAGTATTACCTTCCGCCTGCTATAACTGCAGGTAAAGCGGCTTCAAAACCTGTTTTTACATTAAAAAGCGATCTAACCCTGAATGAGGCGAATGACATCCTTGCTGAGCACAGCTTTAAGGGATGCCCTGTTGTTGAAGAAGGCAAAATGGTTGGAATAATCTCGCGGCGTGACATACGTAAAGGAATACGCAGTGACCTGGGGCATGCCCCTCTAAAAGGTTATATGACCCGGGAAGTGATCACCGCATCACCGGAGCAGCCATTAAATGAACTGCGACGCCTGATGATCGAGGAAAATATTGGCAGGGTGCCCCTGGTTGATGAGGAAGGCAGCCTGGTGGGCATTATTACCCGTTCTGACATATTGCGTTACTTAAACTCCCTCGATCGCCGGGGCAGATCCTTAAAAGCCAGGCTTTACAAGAAAGAGGAGCAGGACAGTGATTATAAACAGGACTACAGTAAAAGTATGCCTCTTGAAAACCTTGCCTCAATCATGGATGAGGGCCTGCCTCAAAAACTTAGGGAGCTGTTAACAGAGGTCAGCCTGCTGGCCGGTCAGGAAAAGATCAATGTCTACCTGGTCGGAGGTATTATAAGGGATCTGCTCATAGGCTATCCACCGGAGCAGGATCTCGACTTTGTGGTAATCGGGGATGCTGTCGATTTTACTTTCAAGCTGCAAAATAAACTCGGAGGCAGTATCAGGCATTTTACCCAGTTCGGCACAGCTTCACTGGAATTAGAGGATGGCTTAAGACTGGACCTGGTGACTGCCCGTAAAGAGTTTTACACTTCACCGGCTGCCCTGCCCAGGATAGAAAAATCCGGTTTGAAAAACGATCTTTTCAGACGTGATTTCACTATTAATACTATGGCCTGCTCGCTTGAAAAAGATAATTACGGTGATTTCATTGACTATTACAACGGTAAAAAAGACCTGGAAAAGAGTATTATCAGGGTCCTTTACCAGCAAAGTTTTATTGACGATCCTTTAAGGATATTACGGGCAGTTCGTTTCGAGCAGAGATACAACTTTGAAATTGAACCGAAAACATTAAAGTTACTTCATAAAGCTGTCCAAAAAAAAGTATTAGGCAAAGTCAGCAGGCAGCGTTTGAACCAGGAGCTAAAACTGATCTATAGAGAGCCTTCACCCGTTAAAATACTTAAACGATTATTCAATCTTAACTTAATGCCCTTCCTTTATCCTGAAGCAGAAATTGACCAAAAAGCCTGGCAAACTCTTTTCCGATTGGAAAAGGTGTTGTCCTGGGTGCAAAGCCGGGGTTGGGAAGAAGATCCTGATTTTGAAGTAGCCTATTTAAGCGGGTTGCTTTGCAATTTGGAATCTCAAGACCGGTCTGCTATAATTAAAAAGTTGTATCTATCCCGGGAAAGGGAAGATACTATAAAAAAATCCTGCGAGGAAGCGCCTGCTGTCCTGGAAAAACTTAAACAGTCAGATTTAAATCCCAGTGCAGTAGTTAATTACCTTGAGCCTCTTCCGGTCGAAGCAATTTTGCTTTCCTATACTCAGACTGATAATACCAAGGTCAGGGAGTATTTGAAGCTATACATGGACGGCCTGAGATATATAAGACCAAGGTTGAGAGGCGGAGACTTAAAAGAACTGGGTGTAAAGCCCGGCCCACTTTACCGGAAAATAATTGATAGTTTGAAGCAGGCAGTGTTAGACGGTGAAGTCCGCACTCCCCAGGAAGAACTGGACTTTGTAATAAATTATTTGAAAGCAGCACAAGAAAAAGAGGAGTGAACTTAAATGATTTTTGGTTTAGATCCTGTAATAATTGCTTTACGCATACCGATTTTATTGATTGTTATAACGGTTCATGAGTTTGCTCACGCCCGCATGGCTTATCATTTTGGTGATTCAACCGCACACAGCCAGGGGAGGATGAACCTAAACCCCATAAACCATCTCGATCCGATCGGGTCCTTGATGATCCTTCTGGTTGGATTCGGCTGGGCCAAGCCGGTTCCGATTAATCCTTATAATTTCAGCCAGTATCGCTCAGGTTTACGCTGGGTATCATTTGCCGGCCCTCTATCTAACCTGGTCCTGGCTTTTGCGTGCTTGCTGGTATTTACCTACCTGGTAAACGCAGGCTTGATTGTCTTTGGCGGTTTACCCTTTGAGTTCTTCCAGCAGCTAATTATTATCAATATTTACCTGGCACTTTTTAACCTGGTACCCATTCCGCCCCTTGACGGTTCAAAAATACTGATGTCTTTTTTGCCTGATTCTTACCTGGGAATATATCAGCAACTTGAGCGCTACGGCCCAATCCTACTGCTGATGTTTATTTTCCTGGGTGTATTCAGAATAATCATATTTCCCCTGGCAAATTTTATTTTACAGTTTTACAGTATTATAATCAGTTTTCTGCCAGGTCTTTAACCGAAGAACAGGAGGAGTCATAATAATGGACAAAAAAAGAGTCTTTTCAGGAATCCAGGCTACGGGAAGCCTGCATCTGGGCAACTACCTGGGTGCTATTAAAAACTGGGTGAAAATGCAGGAGCAGTTCGATAACTACTTCTGTGTTGTAGACCTGCATACTATAACTGTTCCCCAGGATCCGGAACTGTTGCGGAATAATGTCAGGGAAGTGGCCGGACTGTTGTTTGCTGCTGGCCTTAATGAAAAAAGCTCTGTTGTTTTCATACAATCCCATGTCAGGGCCCATTCTGAATTGGCCTGGCTGCTAAACTGTATTACACCAATGGGCTGGCTGCACCGTATGACCCAGTTTAAAGAAAAATCAGAGACACAGAAAGAAGAAGTCAGTATTAGTCTTTTCGATTACCCTGTCCTCCAGGCGGCAGATATTCTGTTATATGATACCCACCTGGTTCCGGTTGGCGAAGATCAAAAACAGCATATTGAGTTAAGCAGGGATATAGCCCAGCGTTTTAACTACCGCTATGGTGATGTTTTTGTCCTGCCTGATGCCATGATCCCTCCTGTCGGTGGCAGAGTTATGGGCCTTGCCAATCCTGAGAAAAAAATGAGCAAGAGTGAGGACAATAAGAACGATGCGATATTTCTGCTTGATACTCCCGATCAAATTAGGTCCAAGCTGAAAAAAGCAACAACCGACTCGATGCGGGATATTAAATTTGACGAAAACAGATCGGGTATTTATAATCTTTTAACCATTTATCAGCTTTTAACAGGTAAAGAACGCAAGGAAATCGAAGAGCATTTTTACGGTAAAAGTTACAAAGATTTAAAAGAACAGCTGGCTGAAGTTGTTATTGAAAGTTTGCGTCCCCTTCAAGAACGTTACCGTGAGTTGACCGGTGAACAAGGTTACCTGGATGAAATGCTGTCCATTGGCGCAGAGAAAGCGGATGCAAGGGCTGAAGAGAAACTGAGCCAGGTTTATAAAAAAATTGGTCTGAGGTAATATTTATGCAGCAGGTGGAATATAAAATAAAACTGCCCACTTTTGAGGGACCTTTTGATCTGCTTTTCCACCTTATTAAAAAGGCCGAGGTTGACATTTGGTCAATCTCTGTTGCAGAAATAACTGAACAGTACTTAAGTTATTTGCAATCCATGAAAGAACTGAACCTGGATATAGCAAGTGAGTTTTTAGTAATGGCGGCAACCCTGCTGCGCCTTAAATCGAAACTGCTTTTGCCGCGCGCCCCACGCAGTGGTGAAGAGGAAGATGATGATGAACTATTTGAAATTAATACGGCTGAAGAACTCTTTCAGCGCCTTGAAGAATATCGCCGCTTTAAAGAAATAGCCTGGCAACTGCAGGAGAGAGAAGAAGAACAGCAAAAAATATACCTGCGTTCCACAGGTGGTCAGAAGGTTATGGTTTTTACCCAGCAGCAATCTGTGTATACCATATGGGAAGGCGCTGATCACCTGAGCGACATAATGCAGCGTTTTGCAGAAGCGACTTTTACAGATGCTTATGTGCCGACCTTTAATGCAGTTGAAGATTTTGTAGTTGCTGATAAGTCGAATTATATAGAATCTATTCTTTTAAAAAAACAACAGGCTTTAAGCATGAAAGAATTCATAAGTGGCTCCGGAATCTGGGAAGTTATAGTAACATTTATAGCACTCCTGGAAATGGCCAGGCAGCGCAGGGTCGTTTTGCTGCAGGAAAATACATTTGGTCCGATCCTGGTTAGGCTAATTCCGGAATCAGCACGGGAGGAGGCAACAGTTGGAGAAAAAGGGACAGAAGAAATTAATTGAAGCCCTGCTATTTTTAAGTGAAGAGCCGGTAAAGGCAGATCGAATTGCCATGATGCTTTCTATTTCGCCGGATGATGCAGCAAGGCTGGCCGGTGAATTGAGGCAAGAATTAAATGATGCCGACCGGGGATTGCAGATTATAGAGACAGCAGGCGGTTTTCAACTGGGAACTCGTCCAGAATTGGCACCGTACCTGGAAAAAGCATTCAGCGAGGATGTTTCAAGCAACCTGACTGCTGCCGCACTTGAAGCACTGGCCATAATTGCGTATAAACAACCGGTCACCAGGATAGAGATTGAATCAATACGCGGGGTTAGATGTGAGCATGTCCTGGATAACCTGATAAAACGTAAACTAATAAAAATTAGCGGCAGAAAAGAAGGTCCGGGCAGGCCATTGCTATACAGCACAACACCTGATTTCCTGAAATATTTTGGGTTAATGGATTTAAATGAACTGCCTCCGCTGGATCTGGAAAACAAGTTAGAGCAATCCGAAGGCAGTAACGAAAATAACGATCAGGAAATAAAAATTATTGAAGAAATTGACTCGAAAGATGAAGTGCAAAATTATAATGAATAAATATGAGCGCGCATCAGAAGAAAGATGGAGGAAGAGGTAATGAGGCTGGCCAAGTACCTGGCCAGGGCCGGGGTTTCCTCCCGCCGTAGGGCCGAGGAATTAATATTTGAGGGGCGCGTTTCTGTAAACGATGTGCAGGTTGATCAACCCCAGCTTCAGATTACGGAAGAAGACAAGGTTACCGTAGATAATAAAGTTGTTAGCGGCATTGAAGACAAAGTATATATTCTTTTAAATAAACCTCCCGGATATATTTCTACCGCGAAAGATACCCATAACAGACCAACGGTAATCGAGCTTGTTAACATGCAGGCTGCCCGTTTGTATCCGGTTGGCAGGCTTGATGCCGATACCAGTGGAGTACTCCTGCTTACCAATGACGGGGAGCTGGCTAATCGCCTGATGCATCCCCGCTATGCTGTAGAAAAAGTTTACCATACCTGGGTATACGGGTTACCCAGACCTGAAACATTGGAAAAATTAAAAAAAGGTCCTCTTATTGAAGGAGAAAAACGAACTCCTGCCCGAATTAAGATCCTAAAAAAAGACCCTCAAAATAACATTGCCCTGTTAGAAATAACTCTTACTGAAGGTAAAAAGCGACAGGTAAAGAAGTTATGCCAGGCAATCGGTCACCCGGTAAAAAAGTTGATTAGATATTCCTTTGCCGGTCTTAATGCTGGAAATTTGAAAGAGGGATCACATCGTCATCTGCAAAGTGAAGAAATCGAGTATCTATATGCTCTTGTTAAGCTTGAAAGTCAAAGTTAGCTTGCAAAATGCCTGCTTTAATGAGAAAATGAGTAATGCGTTAAGCAAGGAGAAATTGACTGGTTCAGCTTTTAAAGAATTAAAGGGAGCACTATGCAAACAAACGATAAGCCGAAAATTGCTATAGACGGACCTGCCGGTGCAGGAAAAAGCAGCGTCGCTCGTAAGATAGCTGGAATGCTTGAGCTAAAGTATCTCGATACAGGTGCTATGTACAGGGCGATAACTTTAAAGGTTATAATGAATAACCTGCAGCTTGATGACCTGGAACTTCTCAACAAGGTTTTGAGTGAAACTGAAATCAACTTTGGCAAAGATAATCAAATTATTCTGGATGGCAAAGATGTCTCTGCCGCAATTCGTCAAGCAGACGTAAATAAACTTGTATCGCCGGTATCTGCAATTTCAGCAGTGCGCAGACACCTTGTATCAATGCAGCAAGATATAGCTTCTGAATCTAACGGAATAATTATGGAAGGCAGGGATATTGCTTCAAGAGTTATGCCCGATGCCGACTTTAAATTTTATCTGGATGCTTCTATAGAAGAAAGAGCAAAGCGCAGATGCAAAGAACAACTTGAAAAAGGAATTAACCTGGCGCTGGATGAAGTTGTAAAAGAAATAGAAAACCGTGATAAAATTGACTCACAGCGGGAAGATTCGCCCTTAACAATAGTTGACGATGCAATTGTTATAGATACAACCGGCCTGAGTTTTGAACAGGTTGTCGACAGGGTTGTTGGAACTGTCAATAATGAAATGCTGCAGAGGTAAACCAGATGAGTGGGATATGGTATAATGCTGGACGTTTTGTTGCCTGGGTTTATTTGAAACTTTTATTTAAAATTAAAGTACAGGGCCTCGATAATATCCCCAAACGGAAACCATTTATACTTTGCTCCAATCATATAAACTGGATGGACCCTCTAACCATTGGAACTACCCTGCCGGCGTCTTACCGAATACATTTTATGGCCAAA
>PXBM01000193.1 GCA_003566935.1 Syntrophomonadaceae bacterium
TGAACCAGGTCAGTTTCTGCAGGATGCGTTGCCGGGAAAAAGTGGGCCAGGTTAAACTCGAATACCTCACCATCATCTTCAGGCTCGACTGTTTCTTCAACCTCACCATTTTCCTCACTGACAACTGCATCATCAACTTCAGCTTCCTCTCCGGCCTGATCATCTCCACAACCGGCAGCTATAATCAGCAGCGCTGCCAGTATTACCAGGAATAGTTTCTTCTTCATTTTGAACTCCTCCTATTAACTTAGTTTGAAATGCGGTCAGGGCAAAAATAAATACTCCAGGCAAGGAGTATAGACAGGAAAAAATAAGCCGGTCTAATGACCGGCAGTAAAATTCAAACATTACCCTGCCGTCCTACCATGCTACGCTCAAAACTATTCTTCATAGTTTGAGAAAATCCTTCCGGACGGCAAATATTTTTTTAAAACCCTTTAAAAAGTAAGAATCGCATCAGCATCCAGGGCCAGGTCGTTTAAAGTTGCTGCCCCGGCTACTTTAGCCTCTTCAACTAAATCTTCACTTTTTATTTCTCCACCAAAAAGCTGCATGCTCTGCTGGCAGGCCATTAACTCGACACTCTGATCAGCAGTCTGCTTTAGCACTTCTTTCAAGGTTGGAAATTCTCCAATCTTCACCTTTTCAGCCTCACCTTTAACCAGGTTTTTCAGGCCCATCCCAAGAAAGTAAACTGTTGCTTCCTGTCCCATCGCCCTTGCGGTCTGGGCCAGAATTAATGGTGAATACAGCCTTTCCGGAGTATCGGTCCCACTGGTCTGCACGTAAAGAATCTTCTTTGCTTCTGCCATCTTATTCACCTTCCCCATTTCCTTTTTGAATCAGGTAATGAAACTGTTCGCCATCCTGGCGCATCATTACCAGCAAATGTCCCGCTCGTTTTGCCCAGCGGGGAATATCTTCCTGAGATGCCGGGTCATCGGCAATTAGCTCCATCAGGTTACCGTCGTCAAGTTCATCTATTTCCTCTTTTGCCCGCATGACCGGTACGGGACAGAAAAGTCCCACGCAGTCAACCTGGTGAACAGCCAGCTTGCCTTCATTATTACATCTGTACTGGCCATCTTCAGTATCGGGGCAAATCGGTTCGTCACAAAAAGGACAGCTGCAGGCCTGTACCTTTTCTGCCTCTGATCTATCTCTATTCATATGAAAAACCTCCCATTAATTAAGAACAATAAATGCTTCAGTTGCAATCAACTAAAGTGTTTACCGGTTTTTTAACCGGCAGACACCTTTTCTTTAGCCATGTAATCATCGATTGCTTTATGCAGGGCGTCAGCGCCCAGGTTGGAACAGTGCATCTTATTGCCTGGCAGACCACCCAGCTCTTCAGCTACTTGCTTGTTTGTAATCTTTTTTGCTTCCTCAAGTGTTTTTCCTTTAGCCATTTCCGAAACCATGCTTGATACGGCAATGGCCGCACCGCAGCCGAAGGTCAGGTATTTAACATCTTCAATGCGGTTATCTTTAACTTTTATAGAAAACTTCATCATATCCCCGCAAACGGGATTGCCAACTTCGCCAACACCGTCGGGTTTTTCAATTTCACCGATATTGCGTGGTTTTGTAAAATGGTCCATTACTTTGTCACTGTACTGAGGCATTTGTTTTCTCCTCCTTTAAATGTTGGTGATAGAGTGGAGACATATTTCTTAATAGAGCAGCTATTTCAGCTAGCTGCTCGGTAATATAGGGGATATCTTCAGCCGAACTGCCCGGCCCGAGTGTTAGCTGTAATGATCCCTGGGCCAGTTCAGGCGGTCTGCCAATGGCAGAGAGAACATGTGAAGATTTCAGGGCCTGTGAAGTACAGGATGATCCGCTGGAAACATATATACCGGCCATCTGCAGCCTCATTAATAAAGCCTCTCCTTCTACGAATTCAACGGATAGGTTTAAATTATGCGGCAGGCGCTGTTCAGGGTGGCCATTTAAGTGCAAATTAGGAACAGCTTTAAGGAGGCTTTCTTTCAACTGATCCCTGATAGCAGTTAGTTTACCGGCCCTCTGAGACATGGTTTCTGTAGCAATTTTTGCTGCTTCACCCAGGCCGACAATGGCGGGCACATTTTCGGTTCCAGCCCGCAAGCCTCTTTCCTGAATACCTCCCTCAACCTGGGGCATCAGGCGGATTCCGCGCTTAACATAGAGAGCTGCAGAACCCTTTGGTCCGTAAAATTGATCTCCGGCCAGGGTCAGCAAATCGACACCCATTTTTTCGACATCCAGTTCAATCCAACCGGCTGCTGCTGCAGCATCAGTATGGAAAGGAATATCCCGTTCACGGGCCACTGCTGACAGTTCCGCAATGGGCTGAATAGTTCCAATCTCAGAGTTAGCGGTTTGGATTGACACTAAAACAGTCTGATCGTCAATAGCAGCTTCCAGGTCTTTCGGATTAACCATTCCGTACTCATCTACAGGTAAAAGAGTAATCCTGTAACCTTCTTTTTCGAGTGTTTTTAACTGGTTTAACACTGAAAAATGTTCAATAGATGAAGCAATAAGGTGATTGCCTTTTTTCTTGCCGGCCTTCACCAACCCTTTGATAACCAGGTTATTAGCCTCCGAAACAGAAGCGGTAAAGATAATATTTTTTGCTTCTGCGCCTATCAGGTTAGCTACCGCCTCCCTTGCATCTTCAATTGCTTCCTTCGGTTTTTCACCGAGGGTATGGCCACTGGAGGGATTGCCGTAATGCTCGGTAAAAAAGGGAATCATTTTTTCTACTACTCTTTTATCGAGCGGTGCTGCGGCTGCGTAATCAAGATTAATTTCTTTCATGTTTATCATACCTTCCCTGCACTTGACATTTCTAAAGCTATTCCATATAATTCCTACTGTAATTATAGGATATAGATCGGGTAATGTCAATAGCAATCATCGAAAATACAAGGCAAATAATAACCGATCCGAATTGAAATTATATTGAAACTATAATTATTTTATATTAATATTATAGAGTAGCGTTACAGTTATTAATCTAAATAAAAAAAGGAGAGATTTTAGAAATGAAAACCAAAGAAAATCTGATGGCTGCTTTTGGCGGAGAATCCCAGGCAAATCGCAAGTACATGGCTTTTGCACGTAAAGCTGAGAAAGAAGGATTTGAAAATGTGGCACGTATCTTTAACGCTATTGCTGGAGCAGAAACTATTCATGCCCTGAAGCACTTTGAAGTAGCAGGGGAAGTAGGAGAAACCTCAGAGAACCTGAAAAAAGCTGCTGAAGGTGAACATTACGAGTTTACTGAAATGTATCCGGAATTCATCAAGGATGCTGAAGATGAAGGTGAAAAGAAAGCCCTGCAAAGTTTTGAATATGCAAATGCAGCAGAAAAAGTGCACGGTGGAATCTTTAATGATCTAAAAACAGCTGTAGCCAAGGGTTCTGACGCTGAAGCGGCTGAAGTTGAGCTTTGCCCGGTTTGCGGTTGGGTTGGTGTGAACGATATACCGGATAAATGTCCGATTTGCAACACGGCCCGCAAGGCTTTTGAGAAGTTTTAAGAGTTAACTCGATTAGCAAAAGATAAACTGAGTTTTTTCAAGGGAACAGGTGACGGTAGCTAAATGTTTACCCGCCTGTTCCCTGTTTATTTATAACACTGCGCATTTCAGCTGACTTTTTCTCCGGCACAGCAGTTAAAGATGGTTTATTCAAAGAAGTCACAACCTGCACTGCCTGCCAGGATACAGCACCTGGGGCCTGAACTAACTATCACGGTTTTTACTATCCTTCAGTTCGGTATCACCTGTGAAATCAGCAAATATCGTAGAGTGCTGCAGGTAAAAACAGTCGTATTTTAAGGCTAATTTGTAGATGTATGGGATCAGTTCAGGCAGCAGCCCTTCTTCTTTTTTCTGCATATGTTCTTCTTTTTCTTCGCTGCCGGCTGTTCGCTTGAAATAACCCCAGAGGTGGTCCAGCGTATTCTTTAAAGCCGGAACTGTTACCGGCAGGTTCATCATGTCCATGATCTTTTCAAGCTTAAAGCTTGTCTCCGGGATGGAATATTGACCATTCTCATTTAATAATACCTGGATCTCTTTATAACAATTATAGCCCCTGGCCATGATTGAGTACTTATGGTGCGCCCAAAAATTAAAAATGTTTTTGGGCAGCGGGATCCGCCCTTCCTGTTGGCGCTGCTGGTATTTTTCCAGGAGAATCAGAACCTGTTCTGAAGGCCTATCAACATAGAGAGGCACATATTCCTCCGCTGCTCCTTCCTTCCCGCAAAATTCCTCTCCATAAAAAGGATTTTCAGGAAAGGGGCTGTTATGATTGAAGCCCCGCAGCTTCATTTCCAGGACAGTCAGATCATGGACCCTTTTTAACAAATCTGGTTTCTCCCTCCAGCGCCTGGTCTCAGGATGGGCGCTGTATCCTTTTTTTTGATCAATAATAACAGCATGCACTGCATGGATTTCAGCATGCTGGCCGAGCAAACTCTGCCTGGAAAGATAACCGGGGTGAAGATCCCATACTCGCATCAAATCATTCCTTCTGGAAACAATCATACCTTATTTTTTCAGATTAAAATAGAACAATACCGACTTTGACAAATCGAATTAATTTGACGGAATACCCCTCATGCATTATTATTTTTATTAATAAGGCTTGAACTTGGCAGCCAAATCAAAGGGAGGAATTTACTGATGCAAAGCTATGTCTGTGAATTATGTGATTACACCTATGACCCGGCTCAGGGTGACCCCGAAAACGGCGTAAAAGCCGGTACAGCTTTTGAAAATCTGCCTGATGAATGGAAATGCCCCGTTTGCGGTGCAGATAAAGATGAGTTTCAGGCCGTTCCTGATAAAGCTTGATTATAAAGATTTTAATTCAGAACGAAAGCCGGGACAGGGGATAAAGTTGTTCCGGCTTTCTTTTTCACTTCTACAATAATCAATTAAAACAAAGACAACTCAAGCGACCTCAAGACTTTTAACGGTGAACTGTCCGAAAATCCAAAAACCAACCCAGCCTATTTCAAAATGCTCATGGTTTAAATCTTTAGGAACATAAATTGTAATGCCCTCTACTTCTTTTTTTTCATAATCATTTTCTTCATCTGGTGCTCCTGCTTTCACGGCAGGAGTTACGCACGAAGAACCTCAGCCACCGCGGAAGGCTAAGTATACTCTATAAGGTTTACCACTCTCTTTCATTTTTTCCAAGGCCGCCGGTAGTAATATTACTTTTGACATGGTTAACCTCCTTCAGGTTAAAAAAGTAACCCTTCATTGCTATATTACGATTTATTGCTATTATACCATACCTGTAATTAATTTAACAGGCTCTGGCAGGATTAGTTTACACATTTAGAGAACAACAATTTAAATACTTAAGGAAGAAAGCAGGCTTGCAGGCAGTGAAAATAATAATCGCACCGGACAAATTCAAGGGAAGCTTGACTGCAGCAGAGGCAGCACAGGCTATAGCCAGGGGAATTCGCGGTATTCTGCCTGAAGCACATCTTATACTTTTTCCCCTTTCAGATGGCGGTGAAGGTTTAGTTGAAACTCTGGCCGGGGCAGCTGAAGGAACTATTCTCTCAACAACAGTTAGCAACCCGCTGGGGCAAAAAGTTGAAGCCAGGTGGGCCCTTATTAACAATGAGCAAACCGCTGTTATTGAGATGGCTGCAGCCTCGGGCCTGATCCTGGTGCCGCCTGAATCGAGGAATCCCGGGGTTACATCAACTTACGGAACCGGTGAACTGATCATGGATGCGCTTGATGAGGGCTGCTCTGAAATTATTATCGGAATAGGCGGCAGCGCCACAAATGACGGCGGTGCCGGGATGGCCTGTGCCCTTGGCGCAAAACTCCTGGATAAAGATGGCCAGCCACTTGACCCGGGCGGGCTTGAGCTGCTAAAGCTGGATCGGATTGATGTTGCCAATCTTGACCCACGCATCAAGGATGTATCATGCAAAGTTGCCTGTGATGTAGACAATCTCCTGACCGGGCAGCATGGTGCCTCGTATGTTTACGGCCCACAGAAAGGCGCGAAACCTGACATGGTTAAAGAGCTGGACCGCTCCCTGGCTCATTATGCCAGCATTCTGAAAAAAGATCTTGGAATAGATGTGGAGCAGGTACCGGGAGCAGGAGCTGCTGGAGGTTTAGGTGCCGGCCTAATTGCTTTTATGGGAGCAGAACTGCATTCAGGCATCGATTTAGTTCTCGACACCTTAAAAATAGAACAGGATATGGACAAAACCGGCTTGATAATCACAGGGGAAGGCCGTTTCGATAAACAGTCGCTTCGGGGCAAAGTGCCCATGGGCATAGCCAAAAGGGCTACACAATTTGAGATCTCTGTTATAGTCCTGGCAGGATCAGTGGAAGTTGACAATGATGAACTTTACAAAGCAGGCATTACAGCCGCTTTTTCCATAACCGACGGACCGATGAAACTTGAAGAAGCAGTCAGCCGGGGCGCCGAACTGCTTGAAAAAAAAGCTGCATCATTAATCAATTTTTATCAGGCTGTAGCGAAAAACCCTACCGGTTTTAACCAGCAGGGTAATAATAAATCGTAAAGTAAATTTTGAAATTATAAAAACTACTTTACAGTTATCACTTTTGTAGTATCTTCAAATACTTCTACATTACCTTCAAAAAACGGTTGTATATCTTCATTAATAATCAGAAAATCATAGAAACCGGGTTCAACGAAAAAATACCTGCGTCCGTTTTCTGCAATAATGACCTCACGGTCATCTAAAAACTGGTGCTGAAGGTACTCTTCACCTTCCCAAATTTCCTCCCACAACTCAGCCCAGGCTTCACTTACTTCTTCATCAGGCTCCAGTTCGTTCTCTTCATTTTCTTCATTTTCTTCATTTTCTTCAGCAGTTTCATTATTCAAATCATTGACCGCTTCTTCTATTGTTGCTTCCGATTCTATATCAATAGTGCCACCCGGTAATGCAAAGAAAAATAGCACATCACTGTCGGAAGTGTTCTGCACCAGGATCGGCGCCTTATCAGCTCCGCCCGCTACAACTGTAGTATCCTCAGTCAGGTCAAAAAATGTATTAATAACAAAGAAATCCTGGTTAAACAAAGATAAATCATATTCGCCTTCAGGTAGGATAAAAGTAACTGACTCACCTGGTGCTATCACTTCATCACCAAGCAAATCTTCCCCCCACTCGGCCAGATCCTCTCCAAAAAATGCAGCAAAAGCTATAACTATATTTTCCGTTTCATTGATTACTTCTATCGAAATACCATTTTCTTCTTCTGTAGCAGATTCATCATTACCACAGCCGGCAGCTATAACCAGGCAGCAGATAAAGGCTATGACCAGCAGCTTGCTTTTAAACATAATCAACCTCCGTCAACTTCGTCTTAATTGAATGCGACTATTTTTCTAAAACATTACAGGAATCAAACTCGCCTTAGTCATTTTAACACATTTACTTCTATAATCAAGACGCACTGCTTCAAGATGTGCAGATTTAATATTTTACAGTATAATATACTGCAGGCATTGTGGCAATTGCAAAGGAGTTGAATTCTTGAAGCAACAAAGCGAAAGACTGGGACGCGATCCCATTCCGGAACTTTTAATAAGGCTGGCTGTTCCGGCAACAGTGGGCATGCTGGTCATGGCCCTGCACAGCGTAATTGATACAATTTATATCGCCAGGGGCGTGGGCACTATTGGTGTTGCTGCCGTAGCCATATCCTTTCCAATCCAAATGTTCTTTTTAGCGCTGGCCGGTGCAGTAGGCATTGGTGGCAGTTCAGTTATATCTAGAGCCCTGGGGGCCGATGATCTTGATAAAGCTAACCGCGCTTTTGGTACTATTCTCAGCCTTATTATCATTTTCAGTGTTATTGGTGCCGTTTTAGGGCTGGTTTATATAACTCCGATGCTAAAACTCTTCGGCGCGAGCACAACAGTGATGCCTTATGCCAAAGATTATTTAGAAATTATTCTTTACGGAACAATCAGCTTTACCTTCGGTTTCGCGATAAATAACATTGTCCGGGCAGAAGGTAACGCTAATACGGCCATGCTTACCATGATCATGTCTTCCCTTTTAAATATACTTTTTACTCCTATATTTTTATTTGCATTAAACATGGGTATGAGGGGAGCAGCTTACGGAACTATCGCCGCCCAGGGCCTTACAGCCATATATCTTCTAAACTATTTTTTAAGCGGGCAGAGTTCACTGAGCATCAATATACTATACCTCTGGCCCAGGCTTTATATGGTCAGAGAAATAATGGCCGTTGGCGCTTCTGCTTTTGCCAGGCAAGGGTCGGCCAGCTTTATGCTGATCATTGCCAACAATCTTTTAGTCTATTATGGCGGCGACATTGCAATTGCCGTGCTCGGGATTATTCATCGGGTAATGATGTTCACCCTGATGCCAATTTTAGGCATTGTCCAGGGCATGCTGCCCATAGTGGGCTTTAATTATGGTGCCGGACAAAGGTCAAGGGTAAGCGAATCAATTATTTTAGCTATAAAAATTTCCTCAGTTATTTCTTTTACAGCCTTTGCCCTGGTTATGACCATCCCGGAACCGCTAATGAGAATATTTACAACCGATCCGGAAGCTATTGCGCTTGGTCGTGATGCCTTAAGAATTATGTTTTCACTTTCCATGACTGTCGGTATTCAAATGGTCACAGCCGGCGTTTTCCAGGCCCTGGGTAAGGCTAAAGCTGCCTTTGCAATATCCCTGGCCAGGCAGGTCCTATTTCTTATTCCAGCCCTGCTTACCCTTCCGATTTTCTTCCAATTAAACGGAGTCTGGCTCGCCTTTCCCCTGGCAGAACTGTTATCATTTATACTGGCGATCTTCTTCATAGGCAGATATAGATCCTATTTCTTTTTAGAAAAACCCCAAATGGCTGAAATCTCCAGTGAAAAAAGCCTGCCTTAAGTACAAGGGGACGGGGGTTATGTACTTGTAATGAATGAATCAAAGGATACAAAAGACATGAGAAAAGACTCTATAGAGTCGCAGCCACCCTGCTCTCCAGGGGAAATACATGATTTAAGCATTGCCGACCTTAACCACCGGGGAGAAGGTGTCGGCCGGCTCTCAGGTTTTACCGTTTTTGTGCCCGGTGCTTTGCCGGGAGAAACGGCCAAAGTAAGAGTTACCCGGAAGCGAAAAAATTATGCCGAGGCATCTCTGCTTGAATTACTAAATCACTCTTCTCATCGCATAACTCCCCCCTGCCCTTATTTCGAAAGCTGCGGCGGATGTCAGCTGCAGCATCTCCAGTATAAGGAACAGCTGGCCTGGAAGCAAAAAATGGTCAGCGAAACTTTAAACCGCATTGCCGGCCTCAACATAAAAGCTTTGCCAGTTAGCGGTATGGCAGAACCCTGGCACTACCGCAACAAGACCCGGGTTCACTTCGCCTGTGCTGAAGATGAAGTCCTGGCCGGTTTTTACAAACCTCAAACAAACGAGCTTATAGATATTGATCAGTGTCCAATCCAACACTTGCTAAACGTCCGGGTCATTAACGGCCTGCGCAGGTCAGTGCAACGTTATATGGATATTTTTAAGGATCGGAAAGAAAGTTGGCTGCCGGTCAGCGAGGCCGCAATCCGTACTTCCTTTGCAAACAGTGAGTGCCTGGTTTCATTATCTGCAAACCCTGGCCAGGGTGGTAAGGGAAGCAGACCGGATATTAAACCTGAAAGCTATGTAAATCTTGCTAAAATTATCACTGAGGAAGTTGGCGAGATCATTACCGGCCTGGTTCTGTTCAAACATGGCAAGAAAGGCAACACCAGCCAGACCCTTAAGGGAAAAGCCCATATTGCTGAAGAAATAAAGCCTTACCGTTACCGAATTTCTTCGCAGTCATTTTTCCAGATCAACACCTGCCAGGCGGAGGTGCTCTATAAAAAGGCGATAAGCCTGGCCGGCATCCCTCGAACAGCATATGACCTTTACTGTGGAACGGGCAACTTCTCACTCTATTTAAGTTCAGTAGCAGGCCAGGTAGTCGGCATTGACTCAACAAAAACTGCTATTGAAGATGCCAGGGAAAATGCCATCTTAAACAGGATAAATAACACTAAATTTATTGTCGAAAAAGCTGAGAATATCAGGCCGGATCTTTTCAAGGGGGAAAAGCCACTTACCGTATTTTTAAACCCGCCCCGCAAGGGCTGTGCCGCTTCCCTCCTGGAAGCCGTAGCAAAGGCTGCGCCAGATAGAATTGTCTATATTTCCTGCAA
>PXBM01000268.1 GCA_003566935.1 Syntrophomonadaceae bacterium
TCTTCAAAAGGCCCGGTTGTAATCAGGATGTCGTCCAGACCACAGCTTAAGAGAGCCTTGATCTGGCGGGTTAAAATGGTATCTTCCCGGCTGATTTCAACCAGGCACTTGGGTTTATCGGCTGTCAGGCTGCCCATCCGCGAGCCTGTGCCGGAGTTCAGAATCACTACTTTTTTCATCTTCCCAATCCTTTCTTATTCCAGCTGCTGTGTTAAAAACTTCATAAATTCAGCTTTATTTTCCCGCGGAGATTCCTGTGGCCGCCCCAGGTCGGCCCGGGAGCCTCTGCGCACCCTGATTTCCAGCAGACAGGGCCCCTTGCAATCCTGAAAAGCCCGTAGGTGCTTGAGTATTTCCGTTTTTGATTCCGCCCTTCCTGTCTGCCTGTAGCCGCAGGCACCGGCCATTGCAGGCAGATCTATATCAAAGCCCGGGGTGGGCTGGCCGCCCACTGAATCATGAGCGCCGTTATTAAAAACAATATGCTTGAAGTTTGCAGCCTCGCTGTTTCCGATGACAGCCAGGGCCCCCATGTGCATCAGGACAGCCCCATCGCCATCCAGACAGTAGACGTCCCTATCCGGCTGCCGGAGAGCTATGCCGAGGGCAATTTGCGAGGCATGGCCCATTGAGCCCACGTTTAAAAAATCGCCCTGGTGGCCCTGGTTTTCCGCCTTCCTGTACTCATATATTTCACGGGAAAGTTTACCGGTAGTGGAAACAACCGGCCCGGAAGGGTCAAGGCTGGAAAGGACAATCCTGAGGGCCTGCTCCCTGCTTAAAGGATAAGAGTTATTCTGATCGCTGCTGCCCCGGTACGGGCCAAATATGTTTTTCGAAGCGATTAAAGCGTAGGGCGCATTGTCGTAGCGCATCTGCTCCGCTGCCCCGGCCACTGCTTTTGAGGCATCGTCATCGGCCGGGAAAAGCCGGGTGTATTTTATGCCCAGCGTTTCCAGGAGGGGCAGAGTTACAAGCCCCTGCTTAAGGTGCTGTGGTTCATCCTTAACCCCGGGTTCTCCCCGCCAGCCGATTAACATCAGTACTGGCACGTTGTAAACCTTAGGGTCTGCCAGAGAAAGGAGGGGATTTACTGCATTTCCCAGTCCGGAATTCTGCATGTAAACCAGGCCTGTTTTTCCCGTTGCCAGGTAATGACCCACCGCCAGGGCAATAGCATTACCTTCGTTGGCGGCAGTAATATGCCGGCCCTCTGGGGCATGGTCGGCCAGGAAACCAATGATATTTTGAAGCAACGAATCCGGGACCCCGGTAAAAAAATCTATGTCATTTTCCAGCAGGACCTTGTAAAAAAAGCGGCAATCAATAATTTTAACAGCCCCCGGGAATTAAATTTATAATATCCTTGATCGGCATACAGCTCTTTTCGCTTTCATAGGCTCTTTCATTTTCCAGGACACACTTAGCTGTCTCAACCATGGCCGGGTAGGCGCTCCTGAGCAAATGGTTGGCGTAAATAACCAGGTTGGCTCCCGCTTCGGCCAGTTCGCTTTCCCGGGCCCGGTTGAAGGTTGTCGGTACGACAACCAGGGGAACATCTTTATTGGCGCTGCGAAATTCTCTGCAGAAACGGAATATTTCGTCAGGTTCCCGTTCCTTGCTGTGAATCATGATTCCATCGGCGCCGGCCTCGATATAGGCATGGGCCCTTTTAAGGGCATCATCCAGGCCTGCCTTCAGGATCAGGCTTTCAATCCGGGCGATAATCATGAAATCTTCCGTCACCTGGGACTGCTTTCCCCGGGTAATTTTTGCCGAAAAATTCTCGATGCTGTCCTGCTCCTGCTTGATATCGGTACCGAACAGGGAATTCTTCTTCAGGCCAATCTTGTCTTCGATGATAACAGCAGAAACGCCCAGCCGTTCCAAGCTCTTCACAAAATAGGCAAAGTGCTCCTCGTAGCCGCCGGTATCTCCATCCATAATGATCGGCTTGGTGGTTACTTCCAGGATATCGTTCAGCGTGGCAAGACGTGAACTTGAGTCGACCAGTTCAATATCGGGCTTTCCTTTTACCGTTGAATCGCAAAGGCTGCTCACCCACATGCCGTCAAATTGTTTGACCAGGTCGCCCTGGCTGATAGTGAGTTTTTCCACAATCAGCCCTGTTAAACCGTTATGAGCCTCCATAAACCTGGCAACCGGCTTGACATCCAGCAGCTGGCGCAGGCGTTTGATCCGGATTTCGGGGGTTGTGCCGATTTCCTGCAGAGCTTGATCGAGCATGCGGACTGAAACCCCTTCGGTATATTCAACTTCAACCAGTTTTCCGCCCCACTGTTTCAGGGTTGTGATGACCTTTTCCCGGACTTCCTTCTGGATGCCGGTCTTCCAATCATCGCCGTGCACTACATAATCGGGCTTCAACTTGAGTAGGTTCGGGACATAATCAAGAGTATTTTGCGGAATAACACGGTTTACCCCTTTTATGTTTTCAACAATCTGCTTCCGCTTATCAAATTCAATCACCGGAAACCTTTTGTAGGTGGCTATTACTTCGTCGGTTAAAATACCGACCGTTACATCGCCCAGTTTCCGAGCTTCATTTATAACGTTAATATGCCCGTGATGAATAATGTCAGCGCTCATAGCTAAATAAACTTTTTTCATCATTTGGTCTCCTTAAGAGTATTTAGCAGAAACTATTTGGTGAATAGTCATCTTGCTCTTATTGTAATAATTCTCGGGTCTGTCTTTAAATTCCTTGTTTCAAAGAGCACTAACCAGCATTAGCGCTTAAATTTCTCAATTACAGTCTCGGGGCTGTCATGCTTGATTGCACCGTCGTCATCAATAAAGAACCAATCCTTCTGGGGGATTTCCCATTTTCCATACCGGTAGGTCAGGTACTCCTGGTATGCTTTTGGGGCAGGAATTTCGTCGCCCAGCCATAGGGTTTCTTCAAAAAATTTTTTTGGGACCCAAACGGTATAAATCTTGTAACTGGTTGTCCAGGGCCAGCGATTCACAACGACCCGGCGCTTCCTGATAAAAATTTCCTGGATTGCCTTCCGGGGGAGAGCATAAAGGTAATAAGCGGGGTTTTTGCGGGAGATAGGATAAGGCATGCAGTAAACCTGCGGGCACCAGGCGTAATCTCCCTCCCTGTGAAACAGGCTGATATCAATGTCCAGAGAAGATTCTTTAAAGCAGGGCATAAATTTATATTTAAAATTGAGACCCCGGTAATTCCTGATCGATACCCGGTATCCCCTGCTTTCAACTTCCGGAATAATCCCTTCAAGCAGGGGTTCGTTGTCGGACCACATGCTTAAGTCTATATCGTGATCATCTTCCATAATCCCGCCTTCCCGGGTCAGGCCGAGAAGCGTTCCACTGTCGATCCAGAACTTAACACCGCGCCCGGCTAGCATCTTGCACATCCATATCAATTCCCGGTTAAGGCTCATAGCTATTACTCCAATGCTTGATTGGTTATGGCGCCGTCATCTTCCCAGAACACCCATTCTTTCCTGGGCTTATGCCAGTCGGGTCCGTATTTGAGGGCCAGGTATGCTTCCGGGTCAGCGGGAACGGGCAGGTTCACTCCGTCTATCGAAATACCCTCTAATTTTAAAAAATAGTGTTCCGGGACAGCCATGGTTACGTAAGGCTTAAAATAGTACTGGCTCCTGCCTGACAGGTGGGACAGGGCTCGCCAGGCCGGAGCGGGAATGATCTTTGCGAACAAAAGCAGGGCCCGGTATAAACCTACCCCAGGCAGCTTTTTATCCAGCCTGCCGGAGGCGGCATGGGCGCCGAACAGTGCAGCTTTTACTGCCAGACCTTCTAACCGGCCCGGCCCGGGGTAATACATTTTTTTCACTGCCAGACCGGAGGTGCGCCGGTAAAAAGCAATATTGATCATGACCACATCTTCTTCAAGGGAGGTTATCGACAGCTGGTGCGGCTTATAGGCTTCGATCCAGATACCCTCTCGCTTTAAATTCGCCAGGATCTGAGCCCTGTTATTTTTGTAATCATCTTTCCAGACACCTAAATCCAGATCGTGATCATCCTCAATAAGCCTTCCGTCTCTGACCAACCCCAGAAGGGTCCCCTGGTCCAACCAAAAGGGAACACCTAGAGAATCAAAGGCTTTCATAACTTCAGGCAGAAGGGGATGATCTTTTAGGCGGCGTCTACCGGATTGGGGGTCTGAAACGTTCATGATTTCTCCAGTACAGACTTTCTAACCTGTTTTAACTGACTTCCCCCCGGCCCGCTCTCCAGGGAGAGTAATTCAACAATCTCCTCGGGATGAAGATGCACAATAGCCCCGTCATGAATCCAGAAATCCCAATATTTAGCAGGAATTTGCCACTCGCCATAACGGTAAGCCAGGTATTCCTGCCACTTCTCTGGGATAAAAGTTTCATATTCCATGTGGTAGACAGTCTGTTCAAAAAACTTTCCGGGAACCCACCAGGTCCCGATATCTCTACGCAGGTTCCAGGGAAACCGGGTAACATCTGTAGCTGTCAGGTATTCCCGCAGTCGCTTCCTGGCTACCACAAAATACCTGTAAAGCCTTGATGTCAGCTTTCGGGGGTAGGGGGGGCCAATCCCACGGCCGGCCGGGCACCAGGCCCACCGGCCTGTTCTTCTGAACAGCATAATATGAACCGGGATTAAACCTTCTTTCAGAAACCGGTACTGGTAAATCAGGTCTTTATATAGCCAGATTGTAACCGTGTATCCCCTATCCCTGAAAACAGGAACCAGCTGTCTCAGCTGTTCTTCATGTTCAGCCCACATCTGCAGATCGACATCTTTCTCATGGTCAAAAAGTTTGCCGTCACGCATCAGACCCAGAAGGACGCCGCTGTCCATGCAGTAAGGTACTTTATGCTCATTTAAGATCCTGACAAAAGGCAGGTAATCTATCCTGTTCGGCGGATACTCGTTTTCAATGTCTTCTCTCTGAAATGCAAGGCTCTCTTTTACCGGCGCCATTTATAGTATGATTCCCCCCGCAACTAGTCTTTATGCTCTATTATAACTCATTTTTCGCACTCTTTGGTTCATTTTCCCAACATTTTTTAGCCTATCAGCGCATCTGAAAAATAATTAGTTTCCACAAAGGGTGTGGAAAATGAGCTATAACACTCCAGGAAGTAATTTTCAATAAGTAGCCGCTTCGCATATCCTATAAACGTATAATATGAAAATAGAAAGAGGCTGTAAATATTTGACGAAAACAGGTTCTTGTAAATATAATAAATTAAGCAGACCAGCGTTTTATGAAGGAAGTTAGGACGTGAATTGATGATCGGTTACCTCAAAGAGCTGTATATAAGAAAAGACCTGCTGCTTTACCTTGTAACCTCGGGGCTTAAGGCTCAACACAGGAATACCTTCCTCGGCTACCTGTGGTGGATACTTGATCCGCTGCTGATGGGGGCAATTTATTATTTCCTGAGAGTAATTGTCCTTGGCATGGAAGGCGATTATATCGGTGCCTTCCTGATTATCGGCCTGGTTGCCTGGCACTGGATCAATTCAAGCCTCAAAGGCGCGGCCAGTTCCATTTCCGGTAGGTCGAAAATAATTACCCAGGTTTACTTGCCCAAGGCAATCTTCCCTTTTGGGGTTAATTTGACCCAGTTGATTAACTTCGCCTTCGGCCTGGTCGTAGTGGCCATATTCCTGGCCGCTTACTGGCTGGTGCCCGGAACCGAAATACTCTGGCTTCCCTTTATCATGGTCGTCCAGTTCATTTTCCTTTCGGCCCTGGCCCTGATAGTTGCCTTCCTGTGCATGTTCGTCCGCGATATTGACAATGTGCTTTCCCATGTAATGCGGATCTGGTTTTGGACAACACCGGTAATCTGGGAAAAGGACCGCCTGCCCGAACAGTATCACTTCCTGATTGAAATCAATCCGGCGGCCACGTTATTGATCAGTTACCGCAATGTGCTGATGTACGGAACCGTTCCGGAAACAGGAAAGCTTATTATAATCGGGTTTTTATCGTTTTTACTAACAGTCTACATGCTCTATTACTATCACCTGAATGAGCACAAGCTGGTCCGGGCTTTATAAAATTATACCATGCAAGCTGAGGCGGTGCAGAAGATTTGAGAAAACTGCTCAACAGTCAACCTGAAAACGATCAGGCCGCGGCAGGCAGAATACCACTGGTCCGGGCCCGGAACCTCGGTGTTTATTACGAGGGCAGCAGGGATAGGCGGGACGACTTCAAGTCACACATCCACAACATCGTGAAAGGCGAACACAAAAGTGACGGCATCTGGGCCTTGAACGACGTATCTTTTACTGCATACCCAGGTGATGTGCTGGGAGTAATCGGATCCAACGGGGCAGGTAAAACCACATTATGCCGGTTAATCGCCGGCCTGCTCAGGCCGAACAGGGGTACTATGGAAGTTAAAGGCAGCGTATCGGCGCTGCTATCGCTGGGGACCGGTTTTGACAAAGAACTGACCGGCAATGAAAACATCTATTTAAACGGGATGATGCTCGGCTTTTCGAAGCAAAAGGTCAGAGAAATGCTTCCACTGATCCAGGAATTTTCCGGGCTCGGCCCTTTTTTGGACCGCCCTCTCAAGCATTACTCCAGCGGGATGAAAGCCCGGCTTGGCTTTAGCATTGCCTCGGTGATCGATGCTGAAATACTGGTTATTGATGAAGTGCTTGCCCGGGGCGACATGGAATTTAAGGAGCGGGCTGTGAAGAGAGTGTGGGAACTTGTCAGCGGGGCAAAAATGGTCCTGGTGGTAACCCATGAAACCGATTTTGTCGAAGAAAATTGCAACCAGGCAATTTGGCTTGAAAAGGGGGAGATCAAAGCGTCAGGGCAGGCCGGCGAGGTAGTTAAGGCGTATGAAGAATTCGCTGCCGGGGCTGCCGGCCCTAAAAGAAAGAAGAAACTGTCCGCGTTGAAAAGCACCAATGCGGGCGCCGGCAAGCAAAAAGCAATCGAGGCCAAAAATATCGGGATCAAATTTAAGTTTGAAGGTCGTCCTTTCTGGGCCCTAAAAGATTTGAATTTCAGCATTTATGACAGGGAGATCATCGGTATCATTGGACCGAACGGAGCCGGCAAATCTACCCTTTGCCGCACCTTGTGCGGCATCTACCGCCAAGACACCGGTGAGCTTAATATTAACGGGACTATCGCCGCCCTGCTCAGCTTCGGGACAGGGTTTAACCCCCAGCTTTCGGGCCACGACAACATTTATCTTAATGGTATGATGCTCGGTATACCAAAGCGGCTGATCAGGGAAGTTGAAGGCAAAATTGTCGAGTTTTCCGAGCTCGATGATTATATCGACATGCCGGTTAAACACTACTCCAAGGGAATGCGGTCGCGCCTGGGTTTCAGTATCGCCTCCATGCTTCAGCCCGATATCTTCATTATCGATGAGGCGCTCTCGGCGGGGGACATCGCTTTCCAGGAAAAAGCGGCTAACCGGATGCAGGATATGCTCGAAGAGGCTAAAGCGGTGCTCATTGTGACCCACAGCATGAAAATAGTGAAGAAAATCTGCACGCGCGCCCTGCTCATAAATAAGGGCAGCCTGGTCTATGATGGAGACCCGAAAGAAGCGGTTAAACTGTACAAAAAAATGGTCAGGGATATGAAATAATAACCGGCGCCTGCTCTTCTGCCCATTCACCTTCAATGGCTTTAAATATCAATTTCCATAAAAAGCAAAGCCTCCTTACGGATAATGGTATAATTAATTCAGGGGTGACATTTTTAAATTTGATGGGTATGACGAGATATTGTTTAATTCGATATTTTAATTATGATATAAGATACTGTAGTTCAACCGGCCCCAGGTAAATAATTAATAGCAGGCACCTTGCCTGTATAATTATGGAGGAAATAAAATGTTTAAGCTTCTGCGCCATCCTATTAAATTCCTGGATGGAATCGCCGACCGCGTTTTTACAGTGCTCGGAGCGGTATCGCTATCTCAGTTTCCTCAGTTTTACGGCCAGTATATGCAGCGCCTGGGCGGGCATCTCGATGAAGCCAGGCGGGCCCTCGAGCAGTATACCCAGGCGGCCCAAAGCTTAAATATGTCTCTTGAGGAGTACAAAACCGAACACCTGGAGTCGGAAAGCGAAGTTTTTGCCTCTACCGGTGAGGTCATCCGGGACCTGGTGAACAGGGTGGAAACCCTGGAACAGTCTTACCACGCATTGCAGGACGCCACAATTTATAACCGCTGGTTTGTTTTCATGAGAGAAGTTGACTGGTCAATCGCGACGGGAGCCTGGGAGAATTTTATGCCGGGGGTTCCGACCACAGTGGAAGGCCTGACCTATGCTGTAGCCGGTTTGCTTTTCGGATGGGGATTGTATGTCCTTTGTAAAACCGCAGTTGCCATCCCGGTAAAAGCAGTAAACGCAAAAAGAAAGAAAGTTAACGACCCCCCGGAGCGGGAGGTGTAGTATAACAAGAGGCAGGGCTAAAAAGGCATTGCCTGAGCCGGGAGAAACTACTTGCAGTCTAAAAACCACCTTCTTAGACTCGGTTGTATAATACGGAAGTAGCCTGGTTAATCAGGGGTCTGTAATATTTGTGTTAATTCCACTCGATTTTTCGTATTTATATTGCCTGGTATAGAGCCAAAAAATATTAGGCTACTTGTCCGGAGCCTCTTTTGGTTATACCCTTGAAAGGGAAAGTATCAAAACAACGTTAAAAGGATCTTTGGGCAAGCAGTTGTTAAAGATTATTAGCATTGTTATTGTTTTGTTTGGTATTTTTGTCTGTCTGGGCAGAGTGCTTCCTTCAGCAGTGACAGTTCTCGGATTTATTCGTTAGTTTTTAGGTGGGCTCTGGGCAACTTTAATTGCGCTAATAGTTTTTAGCAGGCTCGGCCTTTTCGGGAGGAATGATGAAAAAATTATTGCACGCTGTCGCTTTTATGTCCGATATAAGCTATAATGGTATTCGGTTATAGATGGTGAGGTCATGTTTCTCGACGAGGAGGATTCAGCATGTTCGGAAGAATAGGACCAATGGAGATAATCCTGGTTTTAGCAGTAGCCTTAATAATATTTGGGCCGGCAAAACTGCCTGAACTTGGCCGCTCTATCGGCAATGGCTTGAAGGAGTTCCGGAAAGCAACTAAGGATTTAAAGGATAGTATCACTTTTGATGCCAAGGACAGTATCAATCTTGATGATAACGGATCTGACAAAAATGAGTAATTAAGCAATCTAAGCCTGCCGTTGGACCTGCTTGTTAAAAATTGCGGTAGAAGATTTTTGGCTGACTGCTGAAGCAGTTACTTAAAATTGATTATGTGCTACAATTAGTGAGAAAAAATATATTTTGATTCTCTATCCGAGGAGGATTTACCATGTTTGGAAGAATTGGTCCGACAGAGATAATTCTTATATTAGCTTTAATTTTGTTGATCTTTGGTGCGAAAAGGCTGCCTGAACTGGCCAAGGCCATTGGAAAAAGTGTAGTTGAACTTAAAGATGGTCTAAAAGGTGATTCCGGTTCAGACGAATCAGCCACTTCTAATTCTGATCCCAAAGAGTAAAGCTGCTATTCTCGAACCAGGTATTTTCTACCCATTGGTAACCCTACAAATGAACGAGGGAATACCGGGAGGTATTCAGCCAGGGTGAGCAAAAATATTGAAGGTACTATGCCCATACTTGAGCATCTCGCAGAGTTGCGAACGCGTCTGCTAATATCAGCAGGCGCTTTGCTTGTTGCTGTCATTTTTTGTTTCGCAAACATCGAATTCATCAGGGGTATACTGACTCAACCTCTTGATCAGGTTCA
>PXBM01000084.1 GCA_003566935.1 Syntrophomonadaceae bacterium
ACCGTTCCAGGCCAGCTTTAAGCCTGATGATCCCGAAGACTTCATACTTTAGAGGTGGGTGATATGTCAGCGATGCTGTTGAATAAAGAAAAATGGCCTGAATTTGTCGGAAAGTTGACCGATAAAAATGTCTGGGCCCCGCAGGCGGACGGCGCAGAGATGCGCTTTGCCCCGGTGGGTGAAAATGATGAAGTTGTTCTTGACTATAACAATACCAGGGTTCCGCCTAAGGGAGCGCTTTTCCCCCAGACGGAAACTATGTTCAAGTTTGAGATTGGTTCAGAGCAGGTAGAAGAACCGCCGCTGGATCAGGATCTAGTTGTGTTAGGTTTACGCCCCTGCGATGCCAGGGCTATGTCTATTGTAGATAAGCTGTTTAAGTGGGATATTGACGATCCCTACTTTGTGAAACGTCAGGAGAAAACCACCCTGGTCGGCCTGGCCTGTAATGAGCCCGGCCTTAACTGCTTTTGTACGTCAGTCGGTGGAGGACCTGCTTCAACTGAAGGTCTTGATGTAATAATGGCTGATTTGGGCGAAAGCTACCTGGTGGAAGCGCTAACTGATAAAGGCAAGGCGCTTCTGGACGAAACAAAGGATCTTCTTGAAGATGCTGATGGTGACTCTCAAAAGCAAAAAGAAAAACTGGCCGGTGAAGCAGAAGTTAAAATTAAGCGGTCTGTTGAGACCGAAGGTGTTCCTGAAGGACTGCCCGGCCTGTGGCAGGATCCGCTCTGGCCAAGAGTTTCCGCTTCCTGCCTGGGTTGTGGCACCTGTACCTACCTTTGCCCTACATGTCACTGCTTTGATATCCAGGATGAAACCGAGGGCATTAATGCAAGGCGCTGCCGGATGTGGGATTCCTGTATGTTTGGTGAGTACACCCTGCATACATCGGGACACAATCCTCGGCCCACCAGGAAAGAGCGGACCAGGAACCGCATTAACCACAAGTACAGTTACTATGTCGATAAGTTTGATGTAATTGCCTGTGTCGGATGCGGCCGGTGTACCAACCTCTGTCCTGTCAATATCGACATTATCGAAATCCTGAGACAGGTAAAGGAGGCTCTTTAAAATGTGTAAGAATCCCTATATACCACATACAGCAACCGTGGAAGATACCTGGTATGAAACAGGTGGCGACCGCTGCATAAAAACTTTCAAGGTTGTTTTTGATGATGGAAAAGTGCGTGACCAGTGGAGCCACCTTCCGGGCCAGTGTGCCATGATTGGAGTGCTCGGTGTCGGGGAAAGCATGATTTCTATTTCCTGCTCACCGACAGAAGGACAGTTTCTGCGTTTCTCCGTTATGAGAATGGGCAAAGTAACCCAGGCCTTACATGAACTTGAAGTAGGAGATAAAATGATGGTTCGCGGACCCTATGGGAACAACTTTCCCGTTGATGAATGGCAGGGTAAAAAAATCCTGACCATTGGAGGCGGGATCGGCCAGGCTCCGCTGCGCCCCATTGTAGAGTATGTCAGGGCTAACCAGGACAAGTATGAAGGCCTGACCATGGTTTATGGCGCCCGCACATCTAACGACCTCTGTTTTAAAGGTGAGTTCGAAGAGATGAGCAAATGTGATGATCTTTCCTGCCACCTGACCATTGACGTGGAGGAGGAAGACTGGCAGCATAATGTCGGCTTTGTGCCGCAGATGCTTCTGGATCTGGATCCTTCACCTGAAAATACTATTGCCATTACCTGTGGTCCGCCAATCATGATCCGCTTCGTTCTTGAAAACCTGAAGAAACTGGGTTTTGAAGATGAACAGATCTACACCACCCTGGAAAACAGGATGAAATGCGGCATTGGCAAATGCGGCCGCTGTAACGCCGAAAACATGTATGTCTGCAAAGATGGCCCTGTATTCAGTTACGCTGTCTTAAAAGAAACACCGGAAGCTTTTGCCTAAGGCAAAATGAATTCAATAAAGTTAAAGTTGATTTTGATAAATACAAGGGGACAGGGGGACATATTCTTGTCCCACCCGCAAACCAGGGGGCACAGCCAAAAGGGCTGTGCCCCCTTTAAATAAGTTGCAAAGGTGTCAGACACAAATTAAACTTATTATTTTTCACTTTTGCTGTCCACTTGTTACTGCCCTGCTGATGTGCTAAGATATTTTTAACTTCCCGGGAGGAGATAACAGTGGAACAATACGGAGAAATTACTGAAAATAGAGGAGATATTGCCTTAGTTAACCTGCAGCGGCATTTGATTTGCGGTGAATGCGGCAAGTGTGGAATTATGAGCGGGGCAGCGAAGCGCAACATAACCATAGAGGCTCATAATCCAATTAAAGCAAAAGAAGGCCAAAGGGTTCGCATCGAATCTGACGACCGCCAGGTTATTTTTATTGCTTTCATGCTTTACATTGTCCCGCTTGCCGGGCTGATAGTCGGCATCCTGACTTGGATGCAGCTGGCCGGTCGGTTTGGACTTGAAGGTGGACAGGAGTTGCATGCAGTCGCTGCCGGATTAGCCCTGATGGGTGTCATTTTCCTGGTGATCCGGAACTGGGACCGGAGGGTAAAAAATGATCCCCGCTATAAGCCGGTTATTACCGGTTTATTGCTCGATAAAAATGAATGCAACGATCAGGAAGAAACTTAAAATAAATTAGTAACTAATTAGCCTGCTTAAGAAAAGTGCGCTTGCTGATCGTTTAGGCTGGAACTGCACCGGCTTAGCAGCTATATAAATAATTAACTTTTTGGAGGAGTTACGGCAATGACTAAAAAATACAATGTAGCAGTAGTCGGAGCAACTGGTATGGTAGGACAGAAAATGATAGATCTTTTGTTGGAGAGAGAATTCCCGTTTAACGGAATTAAGCTGCTTGCATCTGCCCGTTCCGCCGGGACAAAAATCAAGGTGGGTTCATCTTCAGAAACAGTGGAAGAACTGAAACCGCAATCCTTTGATGGTATTGATTTTGCATTTTTTAGTGCCGGCGGAGATATTAGCAAAGAACTGGCTCCCGAAGCAGCCAGGCGAGGTGCAATAGTTGTTGATAACAGCAGTGCTTTTAGAATGGATGCAGATGTGCCCCTGGTGGTACCGGAAGTAAACCCTGAAGCTGTCAGGCAGCACAGCGGTATTATAGCGAATCCTAACTGCTCTACTATCCAGATGGTTGTGGCCCTCCAGCCCTTGCAGGCGGCGGCACCCCTGAAAAGAATCGTAGCAGCAACTTACCAGGCAGTATCAGGAGCCGGCAGGGAAGCAGTAGATGAATTGTACGATCAGAGCAGGGCTTACCTGGAAGGGAAGCCCGTCAGGGCGGAATGTATTCCCCATGCCGGGGCAAAGAAAACATACCAGATTGCTTTTAATCTGGTTCCCCAGCTGGATGTATTTGCTGAAGATGCTTACAGCAAAGAAGAAATGAAAATGATTCGTGAAACCAGGAAAATCATGAGCCTACCGGAGCTTCCGGTAACAGCAACTACCGTTCGTGTGCCGGTGGCAAATGGTCATTCAATTGCTCTCAATGTAGAATTTGAAAAAGAATTGAGTGCTGTAAAAGCAAGATCACTTCTTGAAAAAGCGTCCGGCGTTATAGTTTTGGACAATCCGGAGCAGCTTGAATACCCTACCCCGCTTCTGGCGGATGGTGCAGATGAAGTTTTTGTTGGACGCATTCGCGCGGACCATTCAGTTAAATACGGCCTTAATCTCTGGGTTGTTGCCGATAATATCCGCAAAGGAGCAGCTACTAACTCAATACAAATTGGTGAGCTACTATTATAACTAATTGCTATGTATAATTACTAATAATGATAATCGATTAATGCGGCTCCATTAATTATGACCGGATATGATGTTCAAGCATCCTCTCAAGTCGCTGTAGCTGACCTTAATGATGATGCAATAACTGAGATTCTAGCACTTGTAGCAGAAGGTTGCCTGAATTTTAAAATTATTAAGGGATATAAAAATGTTTTCCAGGTAGACGGTGAAACTTTGCTGATATATTGTAATTTATTCTCTGAACCTGTTTACGGTTCATCTCTTGTTAAGATAAAAAAAGGCAATATAGCTTTTAGGAGGTTTTTTTATGATAGTAGTAATGAATCCCGGTGCAAAAAAGGAAGAGGTAAAAAAGATAACTGATAAACTGGAGCGGATGGGTTATGGAGTTCACTTGTCCACGGGAGAAAATCGCACGGTAATCGGGGTGATCGGTCAACGGCGGGAAGAAGCAGCCCAGGCCATGGAAGCAATGCCTGAAGTTGAAAAAGTAGTATTTATCACCAGGCCTTTTAAGCTGGCCGGACGGGAATTTCATCCCAATGATACGGTAATAAATATTGAGAATGTTTCAATTGGAGGGCCAAACCTGGTAATAATGGCCGGGCCCTGTGCTATTGAAAACGAAGAACAGTTATTGCAGGCTGCTGAAGGAATCAAGGCAGGTGGAGCTTCGATTCTCAGGGCTGGAGCATTTAAGCCCCGCACTTCGCCGTATAGTTTCCAGGGTTTGGAGAAGGAAGGGCTGGATTTTTTGAAGGAAGTAAGGGCTAAAACAGGCTTACTTATTGTAACTGAAGTAATGGATCAATTTACCGTTGAGGAAGTCGCCGACTGTGCAGATATTATTCAGGTTGGAGCGCGCAATATGCAAAATTACTTCCTTTTACGTGAACTAGGCAAAATTCGAAAACCAGTTCTCTTAAAAAGAGGGCTTTCTGCTACCATAGAAGAGTGGCTGATGGCTGCCGAGTATATTTTAAGTGGTGGAAATTATGAAGTGATTCTATGTGAAAGAGGAATCCGGACTTTTGAGCCCTATACCCGTAATACTTTAGACTTGAGTGCTATCCCGCTGGCAAAACAGCTCAGTCATCTACCGGTTATTGTTGATCCGAGCCACGGAACAGGTCTGTCCAGTTTGGTTCCCGCGATGAGCAAAGCAGCCCTGGCTGCCGGCGCAGATGGTCTGATGATTGAGGTTCACCCCAATCCCCAGGAAGCTCTTTCAGACGGGCCGCAATCTCTTACCCCTGAACAGTTTCAAGACCTGACTAAAGAACTAAAAGGAGTGGCTCTCAGTGTTGGAAAGCTCATCTAATCATGCCGGGCTATATTTTACCCGTGCGGCGCTAATTGGCACAGGCTTGATTGGTGGCAGTCTCGGCATGGCCCTGCGTGAAAAAGGTCTGGTGGGTGAAATAGTCGGATGTGATCGTGATTCCGAGGCTGTCGAAGATGCATTTAAGAAGGGGGCAATAGATAGGATTGCTGACACATCGGTCGAAGCTGTCAAAAAAGCGGACCTGGTTATCCTGGCTGTTCCGGTTCTCAGTACCCTTGATTTGCTTAAAGAGATATCATCTGCTGTTGAGAAGGGAGCATTGATTACAGATGTTGGCAGTACCAAGGCCTGGATCATGGAAGCAGTTGAAGCAGTCCTGCCTGAAAAGGTAACTTTTATTGGCGGTCATCCCATGGCCGGTTCAGAAGAAAGTGGGATTGCCGGAGCCGATCCGGCCCTGCTGGAAAATGCGATCTATGTTTTAACCCCGGGAGCAAAGGCTGATCCAAAGGAAACAGAAAAACTTTCGGCCATGATCAGTGAAATAAGATCCCAGCCGCTTATTCTTGAACCTCTGGCCCATGATCGGATAGTTGCTTCGGTAAGCCACCTGCCTCATCTTACAGCTGCTGCCCTGGTGCAGAGCGTGGCCGGTACCGATGATCTGGAACTGGTGAGGACCCTGGCTGCAGGCGGTTTTCGTGACAGCACGCGCATTGCTCTTGGTAACCCTGATATTTGGCGTGATATTTTTATTAGTAATCGCTGGGCTTTACTGGCGGCCCTGAAAAGGTACAAGGAGAGCATTATAAATTTGGAGCAGCATCTGACTGCTTTAAGCGCTGAAGGGTTGGAGGAATATTTGCAGCAGGCCCGTGACTATAGAAGAACAATTCCTCACCGGGGACGCGGAATTTTACCTGAGGTTTATGATGTTATTGTTTTGGTCCGGGATACACCCGGTATAATTGGGAAACTAACCACACTCCTGGGTGAAGCCGGAGTAAATATTGATGCCATTGAGATACTGCATGTCAGGGAATTAGCTGGGGGAAGCATCAGGATTGGCTTTAAAAATAGGGATAACAGACAAAAAGCGATAGAACTGCTTGATCAGCATGGTTATCGCTTTCATGTAAAGTAGGATAGACTATACTCCTGCTTTTGATATTATATTTTGTATTCATCTTAATTATTAATGTACAGGTTTTCTTGTTCAGATGCCAAATCAGCAAGTGTTTTACTTTCCAGTTCTTTTTTTACAGCGTCCCTGACCCTCGACCACACATTACGGGTAACACAGACTTTATCCCTCTCGCACTGTCCATTGTTATCAATGCACGATACCGGGGCCAGAGAACCTTCTATGCTTTCCACAATATCATAAAGTGTAATATCTGCGGGTTTTACGGCAAGGTGATAGCCTCCGCGGCTGCCTTTCTGAGTTCTTACAAACCCCCGGGCTCTTAATGGTGCCATAATCTGCTCTAAATATTTTACAGATATATCTTGTTTGCAGGCAATATCATTAAGCTGAATCGGATCCTCCTTATAATGTAAAGCCAATTCAATCATGGCCCTGGCGGCATAACGAACTTTTGTAGATAACTGCATTAAAGCAACCTCCCAGAATATTTATTAACAGCAGAATATCGATTTCATTAGTAATAAATCATTAGTTTAATCTTAACGGGTTTTATAAGAGTTGTCAAAACAATCTTTTAAAACGGTTGATCTTGTTTTAAAAGCTTTGAGAAAAAAGAGAACTATAGTATTATTTTTTCCGGCCAGCTGGCCACCTTTATAGCATGGTTTTTACCAGGACCATTTATGGTGTTAAATATTTTAGTGGTAATATTATCTGTGGGGTTATACATAATCAGGTATAAATCACCCTCTCTTGTATTGATAATCGTTTCCGTGGCAGTATAAGAAACCTCTCCATAACAGGGATGATCATAATTAAAGGATTCATAAGTTAAGTTCTTGTACATGGTGTTTCTCTGGCTGGCATACCAGTCAATATCAAATTCTTTTTCTTTAAGCAGGGCTTTAAAGGTAAAATCAAAGTAGTCTTTGTGCCTGTAACGTAATGTTGATCTGCGAAAAAGGTATATCTCAAAAGTAGCAGCTTCACGCCAGCAGGGTCCCACAATATCTTTAAATCCATAATCTGAGGAATACATAAAGCGGATATGATTTAAACCTGCAGGTATGGTCAAAGCATAATCAATCAGGTCCTGCGTTATACAGAAAAAATTTACTGCTGAAGTGTTTGCTGCAACAATATCGCCGTAAGAATCCAGCACAAAAGCAGGTACCTGTAAATTCTCCATCAAAGATAACAGATTATTTAGCTGGTACTCGGGGATTTCATTTTGAAATAATACCTCGTCTTTAAGGCCAGAAGCGGCAATGAAGAATTCCTTTTGTTCAAGGTTAGTTAGTTTGAAGGCTTTTGCCAAAAGTTCCAGGGTCTGATTATCAAGGTATTTTCTATCCCCTCTTTCCAATCTTCCTAACTGATTTGGAGTTAAATGAATTGCCTCGCTCAGATTTTCCCTGGTCCACCGGTTTCCATATTCATCCATGCTGTATTTCCTCAGTGCTTTAACCAGAAGTCCAAATTCAGTTAAATTAATATTAATCACTCCTGTAAAAATGATATCCTGGTGTTCTAACGCTGTTCAGCATGTTAGTGTTAAATTGTCAAAGCTATTAATCTTAAGATTTTTTACCTACCTTAATCTAGAGTAGCAACAAAAAGTATGTTAATATTTTAACAAAACGGACTGTCTAATGCAAACTTGGGTTCGCCGTCAGTTTGAAAAAAAGAAGAAACAAAAAAACATGCGAAGTTTTTTAATTCAAAGATTTAGTATTAAATATTAAACAGTTAAAGCGGCATCATATTTAAAGATACCGCTTTAAACTAAGTTAAATCATTTGTATATACGATTAATCTTCATATTTAAAAGAGACGTTCATTTTAACCCTGTAAATCATTTTGCCTTCTTCAAGTTTTAAGTCCATTTCCTTAACTTCCGCAATTCTTAAATTCCTCAGAGTCTTAGATGCCTTGTTAACCGCCACCTTCGCTGCTTCTTCCCATGACTTGTCGCTGGTTCCGATAATTTCTACTACCTTGTATACGCTTTCCATAGTGCTCCTCCTTTCACAGAAAATAGTCTATACTCATATTCTACTTATATTTTGCTATCATGTCAATATTTCAATAATTTAATCATTAAGCTCTTTAAGTAGGGTGTCAAAAGATGGCTGGATCATCAATCCAACTGCGCCCGGGCCAATATGAGCTCCAATAGCAGGACCTACCATGCCTAAGTGAAGATCTACTACTTCATAGTGAGTTTTTAATTCCTCAAGCAGTGCCCTGGCTGACTCTTCTGCCCCTGTATGCACAACAGAAAGATTGACAGGGTTATCTGGGCTTACATTTTTTATTGCAGCTTTTACAAGGCTCGGTATGATTTGCGAACGGCCACGCACCTTATCGTATGGAGCGACCATTCCCTCAGGATCTGCGTAGAGAATTGGCTTGATTTGAAGAAGAGAGCCTAAAAGTGACGCAGCTTTTCCAATGCGCCCGTTACGCTGCAGGAACTCCAGGGGGTCCACGGCAAAGACACTAAAAGTATTGGAAATAGAAATTTCGGTGATTTCTACCGCTTTTTCTACCGACGACTCTCTGCGTGCAGCCTCGGCAGCGATTAGCACTGATAGACCAATCCCCTGCGAAGCAGTTTTTGTATCGATAGGGATCACTTTTGACTTTGCTTCTTTTAAAGCAACTTCTGCAGAATTAAGTGTGCCGCTTAGCTTGCCTGATATGTGAACGCTTAGTATTACATCGTTCTCTCCGCCAATTTTTTCATAAACCTGGCGAAAAGCTTCTGGAGAGGGTTGAGAAGTTTTTGGCAGTTCCTTGCCACTGGTAAGTCGGGTAAAAAATTCTTCAGCGCTTAGGTCTATACCATCAGCATAAGAATCTTGCCCGAAGCTTACAGTAATTGGCACTACCTCAATACCGTACTTGTTAACCTGTTCCGATGAAAGATCGGCTGTACTGTCTGTTACTACTTTTATGCTTGACATTGAAAGCTCTCCTTTGAAAAATGATATTTATAACCAATATACAGAATAATATCATAATAAGAGCTTTATATGTTAGCTTTTATTCCATAAATTTTCAAAAGGTCATAGTGGTTTAACCATACTGAAATATATGATAAAATACAGAAAAGTAAGTTGAGAGGGGTGTAGCAGGTGATTAAAATGGAGGTAAAAACAGTTACAGCTGATCAGGGGGGTAATTTTCTGATCCTGTTAATGGACGATGAAGAAAAAAAAGTCCTTCCTATATCAATCGGACCTCTAGAAGCACAGGCTATAGCGCTGGTTTTACAGGGTGAAGTACCGCCAAGACCTTTAACCCACGATCTCTTCAAAACAGTATGTGAAAATTTAAGCGGATCCTTAGATAAGATTGTCATTACTGATATCAAAGATAGTACTTTTTATGCGGAAATATACCTTAATCAAAATGGGGAAACCATAGTTGTTGACTCAAGACCAAGTGATGCTATTGCCCTGGCTTTGCGTTTTGAAGCGCCTATTTATATGGAAACAAAAATGATTGAATTCACTTATGACTACCAGGATATAATTGCTCGTGAAGGTGGAGACGAAGAACTTCACTAGGAGATCA
>PXBM01000027.1 GCA_003566935.1 Syntrophomonadaceae bacterium
ATTGGTGCAATACCAAAACCGAGGTGGACAGGGTAAAAAAAGAAGATATGCTTAATAAAACTGAGTGCTCTGTCAGGAACAATTCCCGCAGCACCAAAAAGGGTGCTCAGGCAAGAGGCTTTAAGCATTTTCTTAAAAACTGCACCGCAGTTTAACAAAAACATTTTACCGCAAAACCAAAAAAGCACTAAACTTGCAGCATAGCTGGGACTTTCGCTGCTTTAAACTGTAAATGGCGGGTCGGAGTCGGGTGAAAATGTTTCACGTGAAACATTTTCACTTTTTGTCCAGATAAATATTTGCTTTGACCGGGTGTGTTATAATAAGGTTTAGTTCTACTTTTTAACAAGTTTGCATTTGTGCTGGCTCGTTAGGGTGGGCTTTTATTTGTGGCAGGAAAAGTCCTGCTTTTGCTTAAGGCTTGCAGTAAAACCTGCGAAACGATGAAGGGGTAGATTTTATAGTGTCTGCTAATAATAACAAGCGATGCTTTACGATAATGATTGTTCCTCATTCAGAAGAGGCAACTTACAGCCTTCGCGTACCATTGTATCTTGTTCAGGCAGCGGTTGTACTCCTGGTCCTCGGTGTAACCGGCTTTTGTGTCCTGGGGTATTCTTATTTGAAGGCTGCTGCTGAAGCGCGAGAAGCAGAAACTCTGCGTCAGCTAAGCAGGGCTCAGCAAGAGGAAATCGATGCACTTGCTATTGAAACTCAAAAGATGATGGAGCAGATTTACATAATTGACGATCTTGTTGAGCTTGTAACAGAAAGGTTGGAGTTAGACAAGGGTGAACTTGAGGATGCTGTGCAGAATCAATCTGCTGAAAGTAACAGTGCTCCGGCATCCGTCTATAGCAACCATGCATTTAACGGTAGCTCACCAACAGTGAATCATGCCGGGGTTATGGCGGATTCTTTGCGTGCTTATGATAGCAGGTACTCCGGTAAGACTTCTTCAGGTGGTGTCCTGGGTAGGGCTGTAGGCAATTTAGCCGTTTTACAGAGCATTGTTCCAGACCAGGTAGAAATGCTGGATGCTGTAGGGGACTATGTAGTGGACTATATGGATAGGGCGGAAGCAAAGCCTTCAATATGGCCGGCCCGAGGAAGAATTGCTTCTGGTTTCGGTGTTCGCAGAATTCCCTATTCAAGCAGCGGATATCAGTTTCACACCGGAGTAGATATTCTAGGTTCACATGGAAGTTCCATTTGGGCTACCGCTTCGGGGGAAGTAGTCTTTGCTTCTTACCGGGGAAGTTTCGGCAACCTTGTGATCATAAAGCATGGGTATGGCTATGAAACTCACTATGCACATTTGTCAGGTTTTGCAGTAAGTGTTGGGGAAGAGGTTGAAAAAGGCCAAACAATTGGCTATATGGGGGCTACCGGTAGAACCACCGGTACTCACCTCCATTACGAAGTTCATCGTAATGGTTCTCCTGTGAATCCATCAAATTATTTGAAAGAGCGCTAGCTCCAAAAGGAGGATGCCCGTTTGTTTAAGAAAGATAGTGTCGAGACAGTGCCAGGAAAAGTAGATACAATCATTGGCAAAGATACTTTCTTTTCCGGGAATATTAACGGAAAAGGAGTCATCAGGATCGATGGTGAAATTGAGGGTGCAGTGCAAAATAAAGGTGACGTGATTATTGGCGAAAACGGAAAAATTAACGCTGAGTTAAGCGCCCGTAATATAACCATAGCCGGTTTGTACGAGGGCACTTTAGAAGCTGAAGGCAAACTCGAATTGAAGAAAACAGCAACTGCTATTGGCACTTTTAAAGCCAACGTCCTGATCGTTGAAGAGGGAGCGGTCGTATCCGGCAGCATGGAAATGAAGCAAAAAGAGCAAGCAGGAAAAGAGAAGACAGAAGAAAAGCCTTTGCAAAAAAAAGATGGGAGTTACAAGTCGTTAGGCGCAGATGCATCAAGCAGCAAAGGGACGCAGGTTAATGCTGCCTCGAATCAGTCGTTTTCTGAGAAGGCTTAGCTCCACTTGGCCTCTTTTAGAGCCATAATATCCAAGAAGCACTGCTAATTGTAGTGCTTTCTTTGTTTGTCATTTTCTTGATCTTGTTAGGTCCCTCGTTAGATTCTGGTATAATAGCAGGAATTGTTTAAGATAAGAAGAATTAAACAGTTCGGGACCAATATTTAAAGCAAAAAGAGAGGTATTGCCATGCTAATTATCTTACTTGGACCGCCGGGAGCAGGCAAAGGTACCCAAGCAGAGAACATTGTTAAGGATTATAATCTTGTCTATATTTCCACAGGAGATATCTTAAGGGCTGCTGTAAAAGAAGACAAGGCTCTTGGTCGCAAAGCAAAGCAGTACATGGATCAGGGTTCGCTCGTTCCTGATGAACTTGTAGTTGAAATTGTAAAAGACCGCTTAAGAGATCCTGACTGTCAAAACGGGGCACTGTTTGACGGTTTCCCTCGTACTGTTGAGCAGGCAAAGTTTCTTGATGAGGCTCTGCCGGAAATCGGTGCCAAAATCGATGGTGTTCTATCGATTGAAGTAGATGAGGACGAGCTAATTGAGCGCTTAACCGGCAGGAGAGTTTGTTCTAAGTGTAATGCTGTTTATCACCTTAAATTTAATCCTCCTGAGGTGCGGAATGTCTGCGATCAATGTGGTGGAGACTTATACCAACGTGACGACGATACTCTTGAAACTGTAAAAGAAAGGCTCTCTGTTTATAAAAAACAGACCGAACCACTTGTCAGCTTTTATAAAGAGAAGAACGTGTTATCCCCGGTTGATGGAAACGAGGATATTAGTAACGTTTACAAACAGATAAAAGCAGTGCTGGATAAGCTATAAGGGAATGGTGACTGATTATAATGGTCCAGTATCAGGTTGGTCAGCTGGTTGTTATGAAAAAAGGACACCCATGTGGTGCGAATTGCTGGCGTATAATCAGGATTGGCATGGACTTTCGCATTAAGTGTGAGAAATGCGACAGAAGTGTGCTAATTCCGCGTTCACGTTTTGAGCGCAGGGTTAAGTCCGTTCTTTCGGAGCCAGATGATTAGTGCAGGAGGGTAAATTATGTCATGGAGCTGTGGAATTGTTGGTCTACCAAATGCAGGCAAATCAACTTTATTCAAAGCTCTTACTGCTCTGAATGTAACTATCGAGAATTATCCCTTTTCTACAATTGATCCCAACCGCGCTATTGTGCCTGTTCCTGATTCACGCTTAGAAGCTCTGGCCGATCTAAGCAAGGCGGAGAAAGTTACGCCTGCGACAATTGAAGTAATTGATGTGGCCGGCCTGGTTAAAGGAGCCAGTCGTGGTGAAGGGTTAGGCAACCAATTCCTTGGCAACCTGCGTGCCGTGGATCTGCTTATACATGTTCTGGCTGGTTTTGGGGATGTTACGACCAGTAAAGACGATCTGCTAACCCGCCTTGAAACTGTTAATATCGAATTGGGTCTGGCTGATCTTGAGTCTGTAGCCAGGCGTCTGCAAAAGCTGGAACCTCAGCTCAGGCTTGGAGAAAAGGTAGCGAAAAGCGAAGCTCTGCTGCTAAAGCGAGCTGAAGAGCACCTGAACAAAGGCTTGCCCCTGAGGTCTCTGGAGCTAACATGGCAGGAAAAAGAAACGCTCAGAGAACTCCCCTTGCTTACCCTAAAAGAAATGATTTACGTGTTTAACCTGTCGGAAAACAACCTTGGATCAATCGATTTGTCCGACTTTCCTCAAGGCAGTGTTGTAATCCCTTTATGTGCAAGCCTTGAAGCTGAGCTGGTAGAGCTGCCCGTGGATGAGAGGCAAACGTTTTTAAATGCCTATGGGCTGACTGAGAGTAAAACCCTGGAATTGCTGAAAGAGTGTTACCGCTTACTTGAGCTGATTGCTTTTTATACTATCAAAGGTAATGAGACCAGGGCCTGGGTAGTTCCCGCAAATATTCGAGCAGTGGAAGCGGCCGGCAAAATTCATAGCGACATGGAGCAGGGTTTTATTAATGCAGAAGTGATAAAATGGATTGATTTGATTGATGCCGGAGGAATCGCCGGTGCCCGTGAAAAAGGCTTAAGCAGGGTAGAAGGACGTGATTACCCTGTGCAGGATGGCGAGGTTCTCTTTATCCGCTTTCGCAATTAAATCGGAGGTGGAGGATGATAATGGTTGATAAACATTGGGCTATAGCCCTTCGCTTAGTTGCGCTGCTCTTCATAGTGGTCGGCGGGCTTTGGATCATTAACAGCATTGCCTGGGTAGTCGGTTTGATTCTGATCAGCGCTCTCATTGTATATGTCTTATTTCCCTTACAGGAATACTTAAAAAGACGCTATCGTCTCAGTCATGGGTTGACCGTTGCTATTGCTTTTGTTTTGTTTTTGCTATTTTGCATATTCGTTGTCAGCCTGTTAATCCCTGTAATATATAACGAGATAGATGATCTTATTGAAAGCTTTCCAACCCACTTGGCCCGGATCCAGGTTATGCTGTCATGGCTGTCACAGCAGACAGTAATGCTAGATATTGAAGATGAGGTGCGCAGCTTTATTCTCAATATCTCTGATAATATGCACCAGGCAGTAGAATATCTGGCTGAAGCATCTCTTTCCCTGATTGGAGGCGCAGTCGATTTCTTCCTGGTCCTTTTCCTGGTATTCTACCTGCTTTACGATTTTCAGGCGGTGCGCACTCAAATTATTGAAATCATACCTTCTGCAAAAAGGCCCCTGGCCGAAGAGTTAATGAAGATTGTTGATACCAATGTTGGCACGTTTATCAGGGGCTCGTTAATACGCTGCCTAATTGTAGGTGTAGTTACCGGGATAGTTTTATCTGTGATCGGTATGCCCTATGCTTTGCTTCTGGGGGTGTTGGCCGGGATATTCAACTTTATTCTTTATTTAGGACCTTATATTGCAGCAGTTCCTTCAGTGCTCCTCAGCTTTTCACCACTTACACCTTCACCGCTGCTTATTATTGCTATTTATGTTGGAATTCAAATACTAGATGGAATGTTTCTTGCGCCAGTTGTGCTGGGCCGCATTGTTAAGTTAAGGCCTATTACTGTTATTGTGGCAATTTTGGCTGGAGGCAGTCTTGGTGGTTTGCTCGGCATGATCCTGGCGGTGCCTGTGGCCGGGATGATCAAGGGAGTCCTTGAGCTTCTCAAGCGTAGTCCTGCTTATGAAGAATCAAACTAATCTATTGCCCTTATTACTTTTATATGCTATGATTTCCCTTGTTATACCCCTGCTCCTTATTCATTTTAAGGGGCCATTAGACCAGAGGGAGGTGAAATATTATGGAATTATATGAAGCGATGATCATTATAAGCCCGGAGCTTGAAAAAGATGATCATCAGGAAGTTTTGGACGGATTATCTTCTGCTATTACCAAGAACAACGGCTCGGTAAGCACTATTCTGGATTGGCGCAAAAGGCGCCTGGCTTATGAAATCGATAAGTTCCTGGAAGGCCACTACTACTTAGTTTATTTCAGTGCTGAAGGCACAGTCATTCCGGAAGTCGAGCACTATTTCAGAGTTACTGATGAAATTATCCGCTTCATGGTCGTTCGCACCGATGAACAGGAGTTTGAGGCTGCGGCCAAAAAAGCTGCCAGTGAGGCTGAAGCAGCAAAAAAAGCAGCTGCTGAGGAAATTACTGCAGCGGCAGAAGCAGGAGAAGCTGAAGTAAAGGAAAGTGCTGACACTGAAACGCCGGAACCTGTACAGGACAGCCAGGAGAAGACTGCTGAAGCAGAAGTTGAGAGCAGTGGAACAGAAGATGAGGAAGATAAGCCGGCGGGTGAGTAGCTTTGAATAACTTGCTTAATAGGACGGTGTTTTCATGATAAATCAAGTAGTGTTAATTGGACGTCTGACCCATGATCCGGAGCTTCGTTATACCGCTGGTGGCGGGGTGGCTGTAACAACTTTCAGTCTGGCAGTTAATCGTCCATTCACCAATCAACAGGGTGAAAGGGAAGCAGATTTTATTAAAATAGTGACATGGAGGAAGCTGGCCGAGAATTGTGCCAATTACCTGAAGAAAGGCCAAATGGCTGCGGTAACCGGTCGCTTGCAGGTAAGATCATTTGATGACAGTGAAGGGATCCGTCGCAAGGTTGCAGAGGTTGTAGCTGATAACGTCCAGTTTCTTGAACGGAGCGGGCGTGACTCAGAATCTTCACAGTCTGGAGATTTTGATGGCCAGAAAACCGAGGATCTTGATATAAGCGGAGATGATGTTCCCTTTTAGTGGAAGGAGGTATTTATATGAGGCGAGACAGAGGTAGAAAGCCTAAAAAAAAGATCTGCAGCTTCTGTGTTGAAAAAATAGACAGTGTAGACTACAAGCAGTACGAAAAACTGAAGCGTTTTGTTACCGAACGCGGAAAAGTCCTTCCGCGTCGTATATCCGGTAATTGTGCAAAACATCAGCGGCAGTTGACCCGGGCAATTAAAAAGTCAAGAATTATGGCCCTGCTGCCCTTTAGCATGGAATAAATGCTACTAATGACATTAACCCTATTACGGTGCCGGAAGCTTATGCCCGGCACCGTTTCTGTTGCAGGATAGAAGGGTAGTCAAAGCGAATTAAAAACTAACAACTTGAAAGGAGTTATAAAAATGCAGGTTATTTTAGAGCAAGATATCCCTAACCTGGGGAAAAAGGGTGAACTGAAAGAAGTTGCCAGGGGTTATGCCCGCAATCATCTGTTGCCAAGAGGGCTGGCAGTTGAAGCAACCCTTCACAGGTTACGTGAATGGGAGCAGCGCCAGGAAAAAGAAGAGGCGCTTAACAGGGAACTTGAAGAAAAAGCCCGTGAGCAGGCTGAAAAATTGTTAAATAGAGAAGTTCATTTTAAAATGCCGGCCGGTGAAGGTGGGCGCTTGTTTGGTTCGGTTACAGCAGCAGATGTTGCTGATAAGCTGGCAGAGGATGGCTTTGAAGTTGACAAGAAGAAAATTGAGCTTTCAGAACAGGTAAAAAGTGTTGGCAGTTATACAGCTGAAATTCGTTTGCATTCCGGCATCAAGGCGGATATATTGATCAAGGTTGAAGCTGAGGAGTAGGGAACTGCAGGGGAGGTTGCCATAAATGGTTGTTTTAAGTGATAGGGTTCCACCACAGAGTAAAGAGGCAGAAATATCAGTTCTCGGCTCTATGATCATAGACAGGGAGGCAATCTTCGCGGCAGTAGAACTACTTTCTGAACAGGACTTTTACAGTACTGCCCATCAAAAGATATACTCGGGAATTATTTCTCTCAGTGAAAGGGGCGAACCGGTTGATCTGGTAACTTTGTCGGAAGAGCTCCAGCGAAAACAATGCCTGGATGAAGTTGGTGGACGATCATACCTTGTTACCCTGGCTAACGCAGTGCCTACGGCTGCTAATGTGCAGTATCATTCCAGGATTGTCAGGGAAAAAGCAATATTAAGATCGCTTATTCATGCTGCTACGGGGATCGTTTCAAAAAGCTTTGATGCTCCGGCCAATGTTGATGAATTTCTTGATGAAGCAGAGCAATTGATTTTTGAAATCGGCAAAAGAGGCAAACAGCAGGGATTTGCGTCGCTCAAAGATGTCCTGGTTAAAGCTTTTGATAGTATTGAGAAACTATATGATGAGAAAAAGGGGGTTACAGGTCTTTCAACCGGCTTTACCGATCTTGACCGATTAACCTCCGGTTTTCAGAAGTCTGATTTGATTGTCATTGCTGCCCGGCCCAGCATGGGTAAAACAACCCTGGCTCTAAATATGACCCAGCAAATTGCGGCAAGGGAAAAAATGGCAACAGCCTTTTTCAGTATGGAAATGTCAAAAGAACAGCTTGCTTCACGCCTTTTGTGTGCTGAATCACAAATTGATGCCCAAAATATGCGTAGGGGCTTTCTTACGCAAGGGGAGTGGCAGAAATTGACAAAAGCGGTTGGTCCTCTGAGCGATGCTCCTCTCTATATTGATGACTCAGCCAGCTTGTCGGTGATGGAAGTTAGGGCTAAAGCGCGCCGCCTTAAAGCTGAAAAAGGTTTGGAGGCAGTATTTGTTGATTATTTGCAGTTAATGCGTGGTTATGGGCGCGCCGAAAGCAGGCAGCAGGAGTTGTCGGAAATTTCCAGAGCCCTGAAAGCGCTGGCCAAAGAACTCGATGTTCCGGTTGTTGCTCTTTCTCAGTTAAGCAGGGCAGTTGAAAAGAGGCCTGACCGGCGCCCTATACTCAGCGACCTGATGGAGTCGGGCGGTATTGAGGCTAATGCCGACCTGGTTATGTTTATTTACCGTGAATCTTATTATAACCGTGATTCTGAAAAGGGAAATATTGCAGAGATCAGCATAGCAAAACAAAGAAATGGTCCGACCGGACTGGTAGAGCTTTACTTTCTTGATCGTTTTACAAAGTTTGCTAATGTTGCCCGTGATCGTATTAAGGAAGAGGGGGGAGAGTAGTTGGCATCAAAAAAATATGATGTAATCATTGTAGGTGCCGGCCCAGCTGGAATTTTTACTGCCCTTGAATTATCTTTCATCGGTAAGGCAAAAGTATTAATTATTGATAAAGGTGCCCCCCTGGATAAACGCAACTGTAAAACTCAGCGCGAATATGGTCGCTGCCTGCGCTGCAATCCCTGTGCAGTAACCTGTGGTTGGGGTGGTGCCGGAGCTTTCAGTGACGGCAAACTTACTCTCACTTCCGAATTTGGCGGGTTTCTTGATGAATTTGTAGAACGGGAAAGAATCGATGATCTTATTAATGAAATTGATCAAGTTTACCTTTCCTATGGGGCTTCAAATGTTGTATATGGTGAAGATCAGGAAGCAGTAAAAGACATGGAACGTAACGCTGCTGCTGCCGGGTTGAGTCTGATTACGGCCAGGATAAGGCATTTAGGCACAGAAAACTGTTATAATGTCCTGAAAAAGATGTATCAGGATTTAACAGAATCAACGGATATATTGATGAATACATCAGTTGAAGAAATTATAAATGAAAATGGCCATGTCCGTGGAGTCAAGCTTAGCACGGGCGAAACCTATTATGCTGATTATGTTGTATGCGCACCTGGCAGGGTTGGTGCGGAATGGATGCATAAAGAGTCAAAAAGGCTGGGACTTAAAGGTGTCAATAATCCTGTTGATCTTGGGGTCAGAGTAGAAGTGCCGGCAGTTATAATGGAAAAGCTGACCAGTCAAATTTA
>PXBM01000023.1 GCA_003566935.1 Syntrophomonadaceae bacterium
GGCAGTTCACGCAACGGCAGAGATAGTAATGCCAAGCGTTTGGGTGTTAAACGTTACGGTGGCCAGGTAGTTAAAGCGGGCAGTATTATAATCCGTCAGCGGGGCACAAAATTTCATCCCGGCTTGAATGTTGGTAAAGGCAGTGATGACACCCTCTTTGCCAAGGCAAATGGTCGTGTAGTCTTTGAGCACGATAGCCGTGCGAAAAAACAGGTTAGTGTTTATCCTGAAGAGGCGGCAGTAGTTAGCTAAATGCTTTTTGGCCCGGGTCTTGAGGCTCGGGCCTTTGATTATAATATCCTTTTACTAGGGCGACGCTGCAGGTGATCGTGGTCTAATGTTCGTAGATGAATTAGAGCTTTTAGTACGCGGAGGCCGTGGTGGCAATGGTGTAGTCTCCTTCCGGCGGGAAAAGTATGTGCCTAAGGGCGGCCCCGATGGTGGTGACGGCGGCGACGGCGGAAGTGTTTACCTGTGGGCAGACTTTTCAAAACACAGTTTCTTAGATCTGCGCTATAAGAAGTCGCTGAAGGCGACTGATGGTTCGCATGGACGGGGTAAAGACCGTCACGGCGCAGCCGGCGCAGATTTATATGTTCCGGTACCCCTGGGGACTGTGGTGAGGGACTCGAATAAAAATATCATTGCCGACCTAATTTCACCCAACCAGAAAGTACTGGTTGCAGCAGGTGGCAGGGGCGGCAAGGGAAATGCCCGCTTTGCTAACGCACGACGCAGGGTTCCCCGCATCGCTGAAAAAGGATTGCCGGGCGATGAGAAAAATATCTATCTTGAGCTAAAATTAATGGCCCAGGTCGGTTTAGTCGGCTTCCCAAATGCCGGCAAATCAACTTTACTCGGGCGCATTACTGAAGCCAGGCCAAAAGTGGCTTCGTACCCCTTTACAACATTAACCCCTAACTTAGGCGTAGTAAAAGTTGATGACAGCAGCAGCCTTGTTGTTGCTGATCTGCCCGGCCTGATTGAAGGCGCTCACGAGGGTGCCGGATTGGGCCACCGTTTTTTACGTCATGTAGAAAGAAATTTACTCCTCCTATTCCTGATCGATTTATCACCCGAAGCACATCCCGATCCGGCCCAGGCCTACAGTTTATTAAAGGATGAGCTGAGAAAGTTCAGCCCTCAACTGGCAGACTATCCACATGTTATTGTCGGCAACAAAATTGACTTAACAGATGCCTGTAAGCAGTTGGAGGTGCTGCAAAAAGCAGTCAGCCACAGCGAGGGTGAGGAAACAAAAGTTTTTGCCATATCTGCTGCAACTGGAGAAGGGGTAGAAGACCTGGTGCGCTACCTGTTCAATCGTGTAAAATTGCTGGCAGAAGAGAGAGCAGCCCGTGATTTTCAGGAAGAGGCGGTTTTTGGCTTGGGTGGAACAGAAGAGCAACCACTTCAGGCTAACAAACAGGGCGATGTTTTTGTTGTTACCGGCACTGCAGTTGAAAAAATGGCGGCAAAGACCGATTTTGAAAGTGAAGATGCTCTGCTGCGTTTTCAAAATTATTGCAGGCGCAGCGGCATTGATCAGCAGCTGAAAAAAATGGGTATTAAAGAAGGCGATACAGTGCGTATCGGTTTGGAAGAGTTTTACTACTACGAATAGATGAGAAAGGGAGATAAAAGTGTTTTTTTTAGAATCCCGCAGCAATAAGTCTGGAGGTCTGAATATTGGTTTAATGGGCGGAACTTTTGATCCCATACACATGGGGCACCTGGTTACTGCCGAGGAAGCAAGACAGCAGTTTGATCTTGATTATGTCATTTTTGTGCCGGCGGGTATTCCTCCGCATAAAGATGAAGCTGCTATTTCACTGCCCGAACACCGTTACCTGATGACGTCCCTGGCGGTTATGTCAAACCCGTCTTTTTTTGTATCCAGGATGGAGATAGACCAAGAGCAGCCCACCTATACTATTGACACGGTGAGACATTTTGCCTGCGGTAATGAGCCGGGGCCGGAGATTTTTTTCATTACCGGGGCTGATGCAATTCTTGAAATATTTACCTGGAAGGACTACGAGGATTTGCTGCGATTATGTACCTTTATTGCCGTGTCGCGGCCCGGATACTACCTCGATCGGTTTTATGAATCCCTGGATCGCAGCTGTCCCGAAATGAGACACAAGGTGCACTTGCTGGAGATCCCCGCCCTGGCTGTTTCATCAACATTTATCAGGGAGAGAGTAGCTTTAAGCAAAACCATAAAATACTTAACTCCTGAACCGGTCGAACAGTATATTAGAAAACATGGTTTATATAAAAGTGGTCGCTAAACTGGCTTTAATAACCTGCACTGGGTTATAATATAAATGGAGGTGAAAGTTTAAATGCAGAAGACTTTGTACGTGGGGAACATCCCCTGGAGCACCAAGGAAGAAGAATTACTGCAATTTTTTTCCCAGTATGGGGAAGTACTGGAGTGCCGGATTATCACGGAAAGAGCTACAGGGCGTTCCCGCGGCTACGGTTTTGTTGAAGTGAATGAAGACAATATGGAAGATATGTTGGAAAAAACCAATGGTGCTGAACTGGAAGGCCGCAAGCTTGTCGTCAACGAAGCTAAACCGCGTGAGCAGTAATAAATGAATTATATATCTTTAATGGAAGAAAAACTGGATCGTGAGCTTTTCGAGCATTGTCTAGGAACAGCAAAAGCTGCAGCTGAACTGGCTGAGCGATACGGGGTAGATTCCGAAAAAGCCTACCTGGCAGGAATTGTTCATGATTATGCGAAATCTCTTTCAGGGCAAAAACTGCTTGAACTAGCTGATCGGCTGCAGGTTCCTCTTGACCCTATAACCAGGCAGCAGCACAAATTGCTTCATGCCCCGGTCGGAGCTGTATTGCTGGAGAAAGAGTTGGGAATCAGCGATCCGGATATACTAAAAGCTGTAGCATTTCATACTACCGGTCACGATGGAATGAGTACTTTCGAAAAAGTACTTTACCTGGCGGACTATATCGAGGAAAACAGGCAGTTTGAAGGGGTGGAAGAAATCAGAAAGGCTGCTAAAAGTGACCTGGATCTGGCACTTCTCACTGCAGTTGACAGGGCAATCCAATCGATTCTTGACAGGTACTTGATGCTGCACCCTAACTCGGTGGCTTTTAGAAATAGCCTGCTAAAAAAGCTGGCAGATGAGAATAAACTTTAGATTTGGAGGTGGTGCTGTTTGACACAGAGCCAGGCCAATGGTTCCCGTGAATTGGCCTTATTTGCCGCGCAGTTGGCATCGGAGAAAAAAGGGCATGATTTAAACCTGCTTGAAGTCGGACAGGTATCGATTGTTGCCGACTATTTTTTACTGGGTACGGGCAACTCGGCTGTTCAGGTCCATTCAATATGTGATCACCTTATAGAAAGCCTGAAAAAAGAAGGGCATATTGCGTTACGTATTGAGGGATACCGGGAAGGCTGGTGGGTTGTATTAGATTACGGCGGGCTTGTCATACATATCTTCCAACCGGAAGCCAGGGCTTTTTATGATTTGGAGAGGCTCTGGGCGGATGCTCCGAGGTTGACCATTGAAAGTGATGAAGGCAGGTCTTTGGAATAATCAAGATATAGGACACAGGTGGCCGGACATTATGGTTAATGATGAATTTAAAAGAATCTTAAATAAGGTTAGTGTGACTAAAACTAATCCCTCAGGCGAGGAGTACACTTCCTTATCCCTGGCTGCTTCCAAAGAGCTAGCAAGAAAAAATGGTTTCAGCAGACAGCAGGTAGAGATTGCCGCCCTGGAAAACGGGGTTGTGCCGGAAAGATACCAGCGCAGTACAGGTACCGTTGGTATAGAAGGCCAAATTAAGCTGCTTAAAGCAACTGTTGGAGTTGTTGGTGCCGGCGGCCTGGGTGGCTTTGTGCTGGAGCTTTTAGCACGTATGGGCGTGGGCCGGTTGCTGGTGGTAGATGATGATGTTTTTAGTGACAGCAACCTGAACAGGCAATTATTGGCCCATGAAAAAAACTTGGATTTTCCCAAGGCTGGAGCAGCCGAAAAGAGGATTTCTGAAATAAACGGGGCAGTGGCAGTAAAAGCTTACTGTCGTCGTGGTGACAGCTCTAACCTGCCCCAACTTTTTGAAGGTTGTGACCTGGTTATTGATTGTCTCGATAACCTCTCATCCCGTTATGACCTGGAAGAAGCCTGCAGAAAGCTTAATGTGATTATGATCCATGGCGCCATTGCCGGCTTCATGGGTCAGATGGCTGTTATAAGGCCTGGAAAACCCCTGCTCGAGTCTATCTACGGATCCAGGTCTGAGAAAGCTGCAGACCAGGGAGCTGAAGTTACACTGGGCAATCCGGCTACCACTCCGGCGATGCTGGCGTCCTGGCAGGCCAATGAAGCATTGAAAATCCTGGCAGGCTTGGAAGATGTCCTGCCCGATAATATAATGTTGATGATCGATTTACAATCGGGCCACCTGCATCGCGTGGAAATAGGTTAAAAGTAGATAAACCCGGTTCTTGAGTGCGTACCGGAAACCCGGGCACTTATTCCTATTGACAAGCCTGCCGGCCCTGCATATAATGTTAAATGTACTCGAGGTGCCCATAGAAGTTTCGATGAAGGGAAACAGTAAGCAGGTAATTGTTACTTACAGAGAGCCGGTGGCAGGTGAAAGCCGGCAGACAAAAGTGCTGAACTCGTCCCGGAGATGCTGCGGTGAATTAACTTAACCGCGGCCGTCTGACCGGCGATAACGGTTACAAGCGGGTAGCATAACGAGGGGCTGTGGCGCAGTGGGAGCGCGCTTCCTTGGCATGGAAGAGGCCGCGGGTTCAACTCCCGCCAGCTCCACCACATGTTTCACCAATAAGGGTGGTACCGCGGGTATAATCCGTCCCTTGACCGGGCGGATTTTTTATTTCAACCTGGAGGTAAGATAACCTTGAAAAATTACGATCCTGCACAAATTGAAGAGTATTGGCAAAAACAGTGGGAAAAAGAAGATTTTTACCGGGCAGAAAAAGATGAGTCCAAGACCAAGTATTATGTTCTCGAAATGTTTCCTTATCCATCTGGAAAATTGCATATGGGCCATATGAGGGTTTATTCTATTGGTGATGTTTTAGCCCGTTTTCTGAGGATGCGCAATTACAACGTAATTCATCCCATGGGCTGGGATGCTTTTGGTCTGCCAGCAGAGAATGCTGCTATTGAAAATAATGTGAATCCTGCAGAATGGACAGACCGTAATATCGAACATATGAAAATGCAGCAAAACCGCCTGGGTGTTAGTTATGACTGGCGACGGGAAGTAAACACCTCTGCGCCTGAATATTACCGCTGGTCACAGTGGCTTTTCCTCTTAATGTACCAGCGTGGTTTAGCCTATAAGAAGAAAGCGGATGTAAACTGGTGCAATCAATGCGCTACCGTTCTGGCTAATGAACAGGTTGAAAAAGGTCTTTGCTGGCGGTGCTCTTCGGTTGTTGAGCCGCGAGAGCTCGAGCAGTGGTTCCTGAAGATTACAGATTATGCTGAAAGACTGCTATATGATCTCGACATTCTTGAAGATTGGCCTGATAGAGTTAAGATTATGCAGCAGCACTGGATCGGGCGCAGTGAAGGAGCTGAAATTGCTTTCGGCATAAAAGATTTTCCCGATGAAGAAATCCGCACCTTTACTACCAGGCCGGACACTTTATTTGGAGTTACCTACATGGTTCTTGCCCCCGAGCATCCCCTGGTCGGTAAACTCGTGGAGGGAACTGAACATAAAGTCGAAGTGCTTGACTTTGTTAACAGGGTCAGGAAAGAAAGTGAAATGGATAGAACTTCAGAAGATGCCCCTAAAATAGGGCTTTTTACAGGGCGTTATGCAGTAAATCCGGTTAATGGCGAAGAGGTGCCGATCCTGGTTGGCAATTATGTCCTGATGGCATATGGCACGGGTGCCGTGATGGGGGTTCCGGCCCATGACCAGAGGGACTTCGAGTTTGCCCGCAAATATGAACTGCCTGTCAGGGTAGTTATCCAACCGGAAGACGGGGATCTTGACGGTGAAACCATGAATGAAGCTTATGTGGGTGAGGGGGTCATGGTTAACTCGGGGCAGTTTAATGGAACCGGCAGCCTGGAAGGAATCAAGAAGGTTACAGAATACCTGGAGCAGCAGAACCAGGGTGATTTTAGGGTTACCTACCGCTTGCGTGACTGGCTGATTTCCCGTCAGCGTTACTGGGGTGCGCCAATTCCTATGGTCTACTGTGATAGCTGCGGCACGGTACCGGTACCTGAAAAGGATCTGCCCGTTGAACTGCCGATGGAAGTTGAGCTATCCGGCGATCGTGTCCCGGGCCTGGCTCATTATGAAAACTTTATTAAAACCACCTGTCCTGAATGTGGCGAAAATGCCCGCCGCGAAACAGATACCATGGATACTTTTATCTGTTCGTCATGGTATTTCCTTCGCTATGCCAGCCCCGATTGTACAGACGCGCCCTTTAACAGTGATGAGGCAAATTACTGGATGCCCGTAGACCAGTATATCGGGGGAATTGAGCATGCCGTTTTACACCTGCTCTACGCCCGTTTCTTCACCAAGGTGCTGCATGATGCCGGCATGATCGAGGCCGAGGAACCTTTCAGCCGGCTTTTGGCACAGGGTATGGTTTATAAAGATGGGGCGAAAATGTCGAAGTCCAAGGGGAATGTAGTCAGTCCCGATGAAATTGTTGAGCAGTATGGAGCTGACACGGGCAGGCTTTTTATTCTCTTTGCCTCGCCGCCGGAAAAGGATCTTGACTGGAGCGACCAGGGAGTTGAAGGTTGTCACCGTTTCCTGCGCAGAATCTGGCGTCTGGCAGTTGATTGTGTCGAGCAATTTTCGTCCGGTGCAGGCAGTACTGAAAGCGGAGAAAAAGAGATTGCTCTTGAACGCAGTGTTCATGCAGCAATTAAAAAAGTTACCTATGATGTCGAGGAGCGCTTTAACTTTAATACGGCTATCAGCGCGATCATGGAACTGGTTAATGCAACATATGCTTACCGCCAGTCAGCTAGCCAGGCAGAACATAATCATGAATTGTTAAGGCTGGCCCTAGAAAAAACTATCCTCTTGCTGGCTCCCTTTGCACCGCACCTGGCAGAAGAAGCCTGGCACCAAATGGGATACAAAGAAAGTGTTCATGAACAGTCCTGGCCGGAATATGCTCCCGATAAACTAATTGAGAATGAAGTGGAAATGGCAATCCAGATTAACGGAAAAGTCCGCGGCAGGATTACAGTGCCGGCGGATTGTGATCAAGATCAACTGGCTGACCAGGCCCGCAATGATGAAAGAATTGGCCAGTTATTAGCCGGCAAAGAAGTGGTCAAGGTTATCACAGTTCCGGGTAAGCTGGTTAACATCGTGGTGCATTGAAAGGAGATACTGCTTTGACATGACCGTAATTTCCTTTGATAGCTCAGGTATGGAGATATCAGGGCTATATTGATTAACCCCTGACTCAAAGTGTGTTGGCCCTCAAACTCATTGTATGAGCATGATATGAGGTCAAATTGTCCTTTAATCCGACTTCCCTTGACAGTTTTATATTCAAATTGTATAATATAAATAAGTAATTCAAACAAATTGTGCAAAAGAAGCCAATGCATTTATTTTAAATATTTAGTTGTTTTGGTTTGCATATTTAGTAAGCCAGCCGGCATGAAATGGCGGCTTTAATTATATTAATCAAGGAGGAAGAAGTATGACTGAAAAGAAAAAAACTGAAAATGTTGGGACCGAAGAAGCTGTTCTTAAGCCTGATCCATCTAAGGACAAGGAAGGAGATAGCATAAGGATTTCTTCGGAAGTTATTGCGGTTATTACCAGCATAATTTCCAGCGATATTCCCGGTGTTGCAGGAATGAGTGGTGGAGTTGTTGGTGGTATTGCGGAAAGACTGGGCCGCAAAGATATGACCAGAGGAATCAAGGTCCTGGTTGATGAAGATAAAGTATCTATCGATTTAAATATTATTGTTGATTACGGTGTGTCAATTGTTGATACTACCGATAAGCTTAAAAAAGAAATCCGCAATAATATTGAAAAAACAACCGGCTTAACAGTTCAGGCCATCAATATCAATGTTTTAGGCATCGTGGTGCCTAATGAAGAAGGAGAAGAAGGAGAAGAAGAGGAAAAGGATAGAGAACAGAAAAAAGCTGAGGAAAAAAAGAAGTAACAACTTAACATAATTTAGTTTTACAGGCCCGGCATCCTTTTGGAAGCCGGGTTTTTTATGTTATGCAGGAAAAAGACACTGTAAAAGCGAATTTATTGTTTCTACCTTACCAAGTGTCAGTTAAGTTATAGTATAACTACATCGTACCAGTTGCTTTAGTAATTTAAGGAGGAAAAGATGGAAAAACTAAATAGCCTGCGCGAAAGAATAGTAATTGGTTTTTTGGTATTACTGTTGGTCGGAGGAGGAGTCTGGCGTGCAGTCCAGACATCAGATCCTGGCGGTGAAGTTGCCCTGGCCGGCCAGCAGCAGCAAAGTCTTTCAGCAGATCATGATCCGGTCGAAGAGCCTGAAATGATCACGGTGCATCTGGTCGGAGCAGTAAATAATCCGGGTGTTTACCATCTACCTGCCGGCTCAAGGGTTTTTGAACTGCTTGAAATTGGTGGAGGGTTTAATGAAGATGCTGATCAGGAAGTTTTAAACCAGGCCCGACCGCTGCTTGATGGTGAACAAATTTATATTCACAGGACTGGTGAAACGGAGCGACCGCCATCACTGTCCAATGGTGGTGGTAAAATCAATATAAACCGGGCCTCGGCTTCGGATCTGACTGCCCTGCCTGGAATAGGGGATGTCCGGGCAAACCAGATCGTTGCTCACCGTGAAGCTCACGGTTATTTCACTGATCTGGAGCAAATTATGGATGTGAGCGGAATTGGGCAGAGCACATTTAACAATATTGCCGATCAAATTACAATATATTAACAAATATAATTCACCGGCATTTCTATGATTGCACTTTATGCTTGCTTCAGCTTTCCTAAGCAGGCTGGGTAGTTGCTATATATTTTTGTTTTTTGTTGAGAGGTTTCCGCGGACTGGAAATTGAATATTGTTTTCAGTAAAGAATTCTGTAAACCGGATGGTGAGGAATTGAGGGCTTATGATTTA
>PXBM01000194.1 GCA_003566935.1 Syntrophomonadaceae bacterium
ATACTTCTGATCATGCTCGCTGCAATCTGCTTTGGTTTGATTCCATTTTTCGCAACTATCGCTTACGCCAACGGTTTCAACCCTTTTACCGTGACCTTATTTCGGTTTGGCCTTGCCGCCGGTCTGCTTTATATATATATAAGAATAAGAAGGATAAACTACAGGGTAAGCACGGGGCAGTATTTTATGCTTTTCCAGGTTGGGCTAATCGGTTACGGAGTGATGATGTTAACCATGGTCGCTTCATACAACTATATTCCTACCGGTTTAGCCACAACACTCCATTTTGTTTATCCCATTGCAGTTATGGTTGGCTCAATCTTTATTTTCAAAGATAAAGTTGGCTGGAAGAGTATAACTGCCCTGGTTCTGTCAGTGGTTGGCATCTACTTCCTGGCAGGTTTTAATGCGGAAGAAAGTTTAAACTTTTATGGGGTAAGCCTGGCTCTTGCATCCGGAGTGCTCTATGCTTATTATGTCCTGACCATCGCCAAGAGCAGTTTAAGACAGGTTAGCGCTTTTGTCATTGCCTTTTATATTTCGTTTTTCAACGGCCTGGTCTTACTGGCGGTATGCGCTTTTACAGGTGACCTGTATTTAAATATCACTTACCAGGGATTTTTAAGCACCCTTATGCTGGCGCTCGTCAGCACCTTTGTCGGCATGGTAGCCTTTCAAACAGGCCTTAAAATAGTACGTGCTACCACTGCTTCCATCCTCAGCACCTTTGAACCGATCACCAGCCTCCTGGTTGGGGTTATTCTGCTGGCTGAAGTTCTTGCCTGGCACCATGTCCTCGGCAGCCTGCTGATCATTCTCTCAGTTATAGCTGTATCTATCTTCGAGAAAAAGGCACCTCCGGTTGCATTAAATAAATAGTATCTGCCCAGCTATATTCAATAGAACTTGCCTGCTTAAGAAAACTGCACTTGCTGATTATTTAGGTCGGATAAATAGCTGTGGTTGTAATATGTCCCAGTTTCTATTGCTGCCCAACAGAAAAGGTCCCGGTAGTGGAAGACCGGGACCCATTCCGGGTAATTAATGCATCTCTTAATAATATGAAGGAGGGATGCATTTATAAGATTAAGTTACTCCAGGTAGCGCTGAGGCTGCCACCGGAAAAGTTAACTTTAATTGACTGATCGCTATAGCTTTCTACAACATGCGATGTATGGGGCAGTTCCCCGAAATACTGGAAAGTCAAATCGACAGGCACCCAACCCCCTCCAGGCACTTCAAATTCAGCCCAGCTGTGACGGGCTCCGGCCAGTGAACCGGAAGTCATAGCTCCACGCTGCGGCCTGGCGAAACCGATTACTTCTCTGGCATTAATGCCCATTTCCCGAGATTTATTGATAAATGCAAGGGCTAAAGTGCGACAATTGCCGCTGCCTGCATACATTTCATAAGCCTGACGGGCTTTATTTACTGTTTCATTAGTTGAACTAATGGCCACAGTGCGAACCCTTATATCGAAGTCTGCTCTGATTGTTTTTGTCTCACCGGGAGCAAGATCGCCGAGGCTAAAAGTGCTAACCCGCCCGGATGTTGATATGATGTTGTAGTTCACAGATCTTAGAGCGGTTGTCTGATAAGGGGAATTGTTTTCCAGGAGCGGAACCGCAACGGTGACATTATTTGATGGACTGGAACCGTTGTTGGTTACTGAGACTTCCATCCTGAAAGTGTAGTCTGCGGCTGTACCCCAGCTATAGGTTACAGGAGCTGTAACTGATACTGACTGTACTTCCGGCTTAGGTTCTTCCTTTATTTCTTCTTTTACAGGAGTCGGAGTTGCGGCCGGCTCTTCTGTTACAGTTTCAACAGGCTGAATCTCCTCTTCAGGCTCATTATTTTCTTCCTGCTTAGCCCTGTGATCCACTGGTGCACTTGCAGTGTTCTGAACAACTGTTGGTGTAGGTTCTTCTTGTTCATCAGAACCGGCAGCGCTGTTAGTTGCCTTGATACTGTCTTGATCATTGGCATTCTGCTCGTCTTTTACTTCATCTACATTGTCCTGCTTTTCATCAATTACTTCTTCCTCTTCTTGCTCAGAAGCCTCATCAAAATCAAAGTCATCATCTTTTTCAATATTTTTATCTAGCTTGCTTTCAACTGCTGCAACTTTTTCTTTTGAACTCTGACCATCCCAGGCTGCTTCCACTTTGCTGCCTGTTTGGGCTGCCGGGCTTTCACCAGCCAGCAGGAACAACCCTGCGCCTACCATTACTATTGCCACTACCAAACAAATACTTAAACTTTTTAACAATCCACTTTTCTTCTTCATCAAAAAAGTCCCTCCTTCTGAGGGACCGACAAAGTTGAAACATACAATAATCCTGTTTCGGTGGCCAGGCTATCTTTGCTCTTGTGAGCTTTAGACCCTTTAGCTTTGCGTCCCTGCCTTTCGACAGGTTTGCCTTTGTCGGTCAGGTTTTTTTAATTACCCAGTGAGTTTACCAGGCTCGCCGGGCATTTCTCCACTTTAAACGCTTTCTTTTCACAAATAAAACCTGTTTCGGTGGCCAGGCTATCTTGGCTCTTGCGAGCTTTAGACCCTTTAGCTTTGCGCCCCATCCTTTCAGATGGTTTGCCATTATCGTTCAGGTTCATATATTAAATCTCTGTCCATAGTATAGACTATTTCTTCTTTTGTGTCAAATTAATTTTTAAAAAAGCTTCTTTTCTGGTAAATAATAGTAAATAATTTCTTCGGTAGTTACAGAGGGCATTCCTTCTACTTTTTGCAGAAAGAAATGCAGTATTTTTTTATTGTTTATCTCTTTGCTTCTGCTGCCAGATCATATCATCAAGTGTACCCGGTGCATAGGGGCTGCCTGTCGGATTAGGCCTGTGCCTGCTGCCGGCATCTGCCGAAGTGTCTTCCTGTCCATTATTATTTTCTTCCTCATCTTCTGAAGTAAGTTCCTCGTCTTCTGAAGCAAGTTTTATTTCATCAGGATCGAGCGGCACATAATCAAAATTCAAAGCTCCCGACTGGCGATAAGATAACTTAAGCCATTCGGGCAGATCTGAACTAGCTGAAACCGGTTCAGCATTACCCGGCTTTTCTGCAAACAGTCCGCATCCGCAAAGAATTAATAAGGAAGTTACTACAATAAGCAAGGACAGGAAGGGTTTAAACCAGTGCATGCCGCTCCTCCTTTCCTCCGAGGGTTTAAGCATTCCGATTTTTCCAAATGCTATATTTAAATTATATCATGCTGCTGCCAGTGAGAACAGATAAACCGGCAAGCCATGCCCAGACAGGTCCAGATTTACCCGGCACCGGACAGCCCGGCTTTAGGTGAGGCAATTGCTGCCTTTTGCAAGGCTGAATTCAACAAGATGAAAATAATGGAGTTAACCCTGGAAGAAAAGGTCTTTTCCTGGCTTTATTAAAAATATGCACGCCCATGGGGGGCCTAATACGCAATATTTTATCTGTGTTTCAAGGTTTTTATCAAGTGCTGCCCCTTTAACAGCAACCCAATCATCAGGACTGCGAAGCTTAAAACGATAACGACCCACTTGATGAAAGTAAATACGGGGGCCAGGGTAGCAACAACTGGTGTTTCCAACGGGTAGCGATACATGACCAGGGAAGCCGCGCTGTTTTCCAAGAAATCGAAAAGCCCTCCTGCCAGGGGCAGCAGGTTCACCAGCTTCCAGTTGCTGCCGGCAAAATAATCACGGTAAAGGTAAGATGTCGCAACAACCAGAAAGAACATATAGGCGAGCGGCCAGGCTACATCAAAGGTAAAACGGGAATAAATATAGTAGGCCCGACCTTCTTCGCCGTAAGCTTCAGCCATCTCGTAGAGGTCCGCTGAAGAGTAAATAAACGACGTATCCGGCGAAACATCCACATCGGTTATTTCACCAAGCTGTCCGGCCATGTTGGGCAATACCAGAACCATGAAAAAGATAAAGACCAGCACCGCCACCAGTAAAAGCGGCAAGCCTGACATACGATAAAACCAGCTTGATAGTTTTTGCAAAGGTATCACCTCGCCAGCATATGATAACCATGGTTATCATGATGTAGAGAAATTCTTCAGGTTAAAATGATGCTATCATACTTTACGGAACAAAGCACTAATACTTAAGCAGAAAATATTAAACAGCAGACCACGGCCGGCGGCCGTGTAGGCTTTAAGTAGGTAATATGGGGTTGGGAATAGAAAGAGACCTCTTACGGTGTTGCCCATGATTTGAAAAAATAGCCGTGATGTGGTAATGTCAGGTTAGGAAGTGTTGATCAATTACGCTCAATAAAGGAGCCAAGTAATCATGGCTAACAGAATTAAGATCGCTCCATTAATATGTATATTAATAATGACAGCACTGCTGAGCAGCGGATTTTCTTTCGATTCATCCAACCCGGACAATCTTAATGAGAAAAACATGACTACCGGTCAGATTTGGGCTGTCCAGGTTACAGCTGAGCCCGGTGAATCTGCAACCCTCGAACAAAATTTCGAAGCGGCACACGGTCCCTACGACGGCAAAGTTGACAAGGATTCTGCCGATCAAGTAAATAAGGATTCATTTGGTGTTGTTGAAAAGGATGACGGAACAAAGGAAGTTGTCAAAGGTGAAGACTATATAGGCAGCTACTTTCACATTGAACAGCTGGCCCATACAACAGGGGGCACCCTGAAACGCTACATCGACATCAGCAGCCCCTGGTCACACGCATACCTGCACGAAGATATGTCGGTAATCGGAGAAGCTACCATTGAAGAATCCTTCAGCATGGATAATCTGGCGCCTGGTTCCGGCACCACTATAACGTGGCATGACCTTTTCTAACTAGCAGCTATATTGAGCCTGATAAGCGCCTGGCCTTTTTGGCCAGGCGTTCTTGTTTTAGCTTTTGGGCTTGATATAGTTGACGAATTTAATCAAATCATGGTAATGTCATAATATAATAGCGATTAGCGAAAAGGGACAACGGAAATGCTGACAACTATTACTACATCAAAAAAAACAGTCTTACCGGGTTTAGTTATTCTGCTGCTGTTGGTAACCAGTGCTTTTACAACTGCCCCTGAGTTTCAAAGCGTGGAAAGCGACTTTTTTACAAATGTGAGCAAAGCAGACGTGAACCGCTCGATCAGCGGATACTTATCCGGTCGCTACACCTCAAATTATTACGAAATCGAACTGCCCGCGGACGGTTATATCAGCATCGATTTTGAGCATGAAGAGTTTGAGGAAGATGAAAATGCCTGGCGTATTACCCTTTTCGAGTACAACGAAAATGAAATATATCGCTTTTCTTCCCGCCTGGATGAAAGGAAAGTTAGCTCACCAAATATAGGACTGGCTAGCGACACATATTACGTGCGAATTGACCGCCCTGTAACATACACTTTCAGTGATGAAGACTACAACCTGAGAGTTAACCACACCGAAAGCAGACACTGGGAACAGGAGCCAAATGATACTGCCCTTAATGCCACCCCCATGAGCTTGAACAGGTTTCATGGCGGCAGCCTGCACAGGTTCGACGATGAAGATTACTTCTCTTTTGACCTGACAGCAGACGGCTATATCAGCATAGAATTCACCCATGAACGTTTTGACGACAGCGCCAATGGCTGGCGGATAAGCCTGCTTAACGAAGACCGGGTTGAAGTATACAGCTTCCCTTCTGCCTGGAATGAGCCGGAAGTAGCTACAGCTAATATCGGCCTGGAGCGCGGGAAGTACTTCGTCAAAATAGACAGCCCACTCATCTACAGCCATAACAGTAACGACTACGGTGTGAGGGTTAACTATAACCAGGATAGCTACCGGGAAATTGAACCGAATGATGATCGGGCCAGTGCCACGGAAATAACACTGAACCGATCATACCGGGGCAGCTTGCACAGCAGTAGCGATACTGACTACTATATCTTCGAAATGCCGGGCCGGGGAGATGTAACGATATCATTCGAACATGACACCGTATCGGCAGACCGGTCAGGCTGGCGGATAACCTTGCTTGACCGTGATGGAGTCAGGATCGACTCATTTTCTTCCAGGCTGAACGAAGCAGGAGCTTACCTGGAAGAGCTCGAACTCGATGCAGGCAAGTATTACCTTCGCATTGACAACCCCGTCACTTATGCCCACAGCAAAGCAGATTATGTGCTCACCATAAATTCCGGTTACACCAGCCCACAACCACAAGAGCCAGATCCTCAGGGGATGCCGGGTGATATTAATAATGATGGAAGGGTTAATATCCAGGATGCAGTTCTGGTAATCCAAAGCATTCTGGGCTATGAATCTTTAACCGCTGACCAACGGGAAAGAGCAGATGTTGACGGCAACGGACGGATCGATGTAAACGACGCCAACCTGATTATACAGATGACCTTAGGCCATATAAGCCGCTTCCCGGTTGAATAGGAATAAAGAGCAATAGCAGGCTCTTACTTCTCCCGGTACATGAGTGCCGCTACAAATGCTATTATTGCAAATAGAAGGCAAACCAGGAAGCCGTAACGGTAAGCTTCAATGGTGTAGATGCGGGCACCGTCAATAAGCAAGCCAGCCCATCCCAGGTCGAGGATATACCCAAAAAGAGGCTGCAGAATTGCCAGCCCCAGGAAAACCCCTAAATTAACTGCTGCTGTAACCGAACCCGTAAAACCGGGCGGGCTTACCTCTCTTGCCATAGGAAAGCTTAAAATAGAAGAAGCAGCGCCAAGACCGAGCAATACACAAAGAATATATATAAACCCCAGAGGCAGTATTCCACCCGGCCAGGCAAATAGAAACAACCAGAAGAGCACGCTGGAAAAGGTCATAACTACTGCCGGAACTTTCCTGGAACCGGTCCGGTCTGACAGCCAACCGGCCACAGGCGCACCAGCCATGTAACTTAAGTATACAAGTATCATATAAGAAGAAGCCTGCGCTACATCCACCCCATAAATATGAACCAGGTAAGAAACACCCCAGGTTCCGGAAAAAACAATGAAACCGCCGAAGACACCAAAGTTAATAAAAAAAGGCGGCAGTAAACGCTTATTTGTCAAAACCCGGGTAATCTTCTTTAAGGAAATTTGCTCGCTTATCTCACCCTTAGAACTGTCACTGTCAATATCAAAGGCATTAATATTTTTACCACAGTCAGCGGGACTATTGCGAACCAATAGCCAGCTAACTATGGCCACCAGACCGGTAATAGCTCCAACCACTATAAATGAGCTGCGCCAACCAATCAGATCAACTGACAGGGCCAGCGGGGTAGCCCCCAGCAAGGCGCCCGACCCACTAAAAAGAATTGCCAGGCCAGACAGGGTAGCAAACCTGGCCGGAGAAAACCAGGAAGCCTGGAATTTAAAGATATTAATAAGAATTACCGAACCACCAAGCCCAATTAACAGCCGGCCGAGGAAAACCACGGCTGAACTCGGGGCAACTCCGATTAAGGCTGACCCTGCAGCCATTAAAGCCCCGGTGAGAAAAGCGATTCGCCTCGGACCGAGACGATCAACCAGCATGCCTCCCGGGATCTGCATTATCACGTACATGTAGGTATATGCGGCCGCCAGATTGCCAAGACCTGCTCCGGTCAGGGCAAATTCTGCCGTTAACAGGTCAGCTACAACATTAAATGACACACGGTGGAAAGTGGTGATTAAATGGAGCAGCACCAGGCAGATCCACATTGCCCAGCACAAGTATAAATAGCGATCATATTTTAATAGTTTCGTTCTTGTGTTCACCAACTGTTATATCTCCAGACATCCATAATTTCTTGAAAGTAGCAATTACGATTATTTTTTATACTTAAATTTAGCATATCAGAAGTTAAAGTGTCATGGATGCTTTATAATAAAAATATTCAAGTTTTATAGAATTATTCCTGCCGCCCGGCAGCCAGCCTGGCAGCGATGAAGGGGCGCATTTCAGTAATTAAGATACCTGCAAAGATGAGTGCTGCCCCGCCGAGTTTCTGCGGGGTAAACAATTCATCCCAGAAAAGGTAAGAAAAAAGGCCGGCGAATACCGCTTCCAGGGATAAGATTAAAACAGCATGGGTGGGCAGGGTGTAGCGCTGGGCGACGGTCTGGGTAACAAAGGCGCCGATGGTGCAGAATACCACGGCATAAAGAATGGCGGCCCAGATCAGCAGGGGTTGATGAAGCATTATTTCTGCCGGTTCAAAGGCAAAGGCCACGGCAAAGCTGGCGATGCCGGTGAAAGCTATCTGGGAAACGGCTAAAACAATGGGATCACTCTTTTTTACATATATAGAGATATATATGATATGAGCAGCAAAAAAGAAAGCACAGATCAGGGTTAAACCGTCACCGATATTAAAGCCGGTTACTTCATCTACAGACATAAAGTAGAGGCCAAAAGCAGCAAGAACAGCACCAAGGGTGGCGATCCACCCGGGTGACATCCGGGTAACAAAGTAGTACATAAAGGGCACAATTACCACCGCCATACCGGTGATAAAACCTGACTTGGCCGGTGTGGTGTAAATCAGGCCGATGGTCTGGGTGGCAAAACCGGCAAAAAGGAAAAAACCGATCACACAGCCGGCCAGGTAATCACTTAAGCTGGCCCTGGCCAGCCTTCTCCAAAAGAAAGGGGCCAGCAGCAGGGCGGCCATGGTAAAGCGCAGGCCCAGGTAGGTGAAGGGTTCGATAATTTCCAGGGCCTCTTTCATAATTACAAAGTTGGAGCCCCAGAATATTGCTACAAAGAATAATGAAATGTCAGCTAAGACAGTTTGCTTATTAACTGCTCTTTCGCTCATTTAGTACCTCACAAAAATATTGCCCGGCCTGCCAGATCTCAAGCGGCCGGACAATATTTATATTATCATATCTAATAGTGGGAAGGAACCTAAAGCTTAAGCTTATTTATAACAATAACTTTTCAACATCAGCCTCATTCAGCATACCGTAACCATCATTCTCAGAGTTCTCATCCATTTCTTCTTCCTCTTCGTCATCCGGACCAATGTGATCATCGGGCTCTACCGGATCTCCGCACCCTGTGAATATAAACAGAAATGCGGCCAGGATTAAAACAAGTAAAAGCAGGTAATTTCTGCTCATCATAATTATCCCTCCTTACAGATTATTATGATTCATAA
>PXBM01000227.1 GCA_003566935.1 Syntrophomonadaceae bacterium
GAGGTAATTTCGGCTAAGACTTTGAGCAGATTTATTTCCTGCTCGGTAAAGACCTTTTTCTGCTTTACAGCATCAAAACCGACAAAGCCGGTGTTCACACCTTCACTAAACATGGGCAGCAATATCAAAGACTGGATACCCTGGGCCTTAAAGATAGGTTGCATAATATGGTTTGCAGGCATCCGGGATACATCAGGAATATGGACAACTTCTCCTTTCTGATGGGCCTCTAAAAAATCGGCAAATTGTTCAAAAGGAAAATCCTGCAGGGTATTAATTTCGGGAGGGATACCCTCTGCGCACCACTCATGAGTGTTGGAGGTAACCCGGCGACTGTAATCGTGCTTAAAAATATAGACGCGGTCCATTTTTGTAAATTCCCCGACGGTTTCAAGCATCTCTTTAATAGCCTGATTAACCTTTTCCAGGGGAACATTAATACATTCAGTGGCCAGGTTCATCAACAGCTGCTGTAGTTTTTCGTATTCGTGCAATTTCTCTTCCGCTAGCCTGCGTTCGGTAATGTCTCTTGCCATTCCCCTGAAACCGATCGGTCTTCCTGTTTCGTCTCGGCGCAAAGAAACGGAACCCTCAACAATGATTTCCCGCCCATCTTTGGTTATAGCTGGCCAGCCCACAGCTTTTTCCGCTATCCCGGTCTGGTACACCCGGTTATAAGTTTGAAAGACCTTTTGTGGATTTTTAAAAATCTTTTTATAACTTGTCTGCATTAGTTCATCCCTGCTATAACCTGAGTCCTTGCAGAAGGAATCATTAAAGAAAACAAAGTTGCCGGCTAAGTCTACCTCATAATAGCTTTCTTCGATGGTGGAAAGAATTTCCCGGTATTTTTCCTCTGATGCTTTCAAGGCTTCTTCAGCCCGCTTGCGCTCGGTGATATCCCTGTAATACCATACCCGGCCGTAGTATTGCCCATCATCGCCAAACATTGGTGCCGAGTAGCGTTCAAGCACTCTTCCATCTTTTAAGTTGATTTCCTCGTAGCTTTTTTCCTGCCTGTTATCATAAAGTTCATAAATCCGGCTGGCAAACTCTTCGGGATCGCTTAGTTTTGGCAGCACGTAGTCCAATGCCTTTTTACGGTGATTAAGGGTCATAATTTCTTCAGGTATACCCCAGATATCACAAAACTTTTGGTTATAAGAAATTATTTTTTCGTTCTCATCTACAACAAAGATACCGTCAGGTGATACTTCCTGTTGGGTTCTTAGCATGGCATTTTGCATGTTTAATAATTCTTCGGTCTGTTTGCGGTCAGTTATATCCTCTATCGTACAGTCAAAACAGTCTGCCTCACCGTGTTCGTTATAGATGACCCGCGCTGTAATCGAGCCCCAAATCGGGGTTCCATCCAGGCGCTTAAGCCGCAGTTCGACTCTTTGTAATTGACCCTCGGTAATAAGCCTATCAGAGAATTCGGCGCGTTCGGCTGGGTCCTGGTATAGATCGTTCATTTTAAGCTGTGCCAACTCTTCTTTTGATTTGATTCCGAAAATCTGCAAAAACGCGGGGTTAACCATCAAAAAATTGCTCCCCGGACCGGGTTTGTTGCGGTAAATACCGATTGGAATATTCTCACTTAGTGTCCGGTATTTTTCTTCGCTTGCGCGCAGGTTTTCTTCCGCTTGCTTGCGCTCGGTTACATCTCGAAAGATGCCGCGGGTATGAACGAAGCGGCCATTTTCATCAAGCTTTACGCTTACATTGCCCTCTACCGAAACCGGGGTTCCATCTTTGGTTATAAAAACTGCGTCTACTTCACCAAAGTCTTTGCCGGTGAGAACCTGCTCAAAAACAGCCATACAGTGTTCCATTGAATCGGGGTGAATGATATCCCACAGGGTAATATTATCTACTTCTTCAGCAGTATAGTTAAGGGTTGAAAGCCAGGACCGGTTGACATAGATAAACCTGCCCTCGCTGTCGACGCACTGGATCAGGTCGCGGGCATAGTCAACAATTTCTTTATACCATTCCGTCGTTTTACCGGTTGTGTATTCTTTCTTCTTGTCTTGACTGGCCATTATTTAAACCCCCTGATTAAAAACACTTTATCGGGGTGCTACCCCTTTATTTAATAAACCAAGCTGCACCCGGGTGTTTTTCATGCGCTTTATATTGTTTCAGCCGCCTCGTGTTCCCAGGTATATTTATACAGCGTTGACCTTCTCACTCCAATCAGCCGGTAAAGTCCGTAGCCATAATATTTCCGTTTTTCCACATGGGGTAATACTAATTAAAGCTGACCGGTATCTATCGTAGTGGCCGACCAACAGGACGGCCGGACCTGGTGTCGTAACGCTTGGCCTTGGCCAAGCCTTCGCAGATCCGTTCAACGGTCAGTTAGCGTTACATCTCGGCCACAGCACCCAAGGTGGTCAGCATAAACTTAAACATTTTTATTTATTTGTAAAATAGTTAATTTATTCTTTCTGAAACTGCTTTAGCCTGGCTGAAGAGGCGGAGATAATCTTTGCTTCCTGCTTTCGCGCATGTTCCAGACATGTTGTAGCCGCCAAAAGGGTGCGCTCCTACTAAGGCAGCGGTGCAGGTTCGATTAAAATAAAGATTTCCAACATGAAATTCATAACGGGCTTTTTCAAGTTTCTCCCTGCTACCTGAATAGACTGCTCCGGTTAAGCCGTATTCGGTATTATTTGCTATCTCGAGGGCATGATCAAAGTTATCCGTTCTCATCAAAGCCAGAACCGGCCCGAATATTTCTTCCTGGGCCAGGCGGTTATGAGATTCTATGTCAGTGAATATAGTGGGTTCTAGATAAAAGCCGCCTTTTTCGATTTTTTTACCACCATAAAGTAAAGTTCCTTCTTCTTTGCCAATTTCTATATAGTTTAAGACTTTGTCCAGGGCATCCTGATCAATCAAGGGCCCCATAAAGTTGTCATAGCTTTCAGCAGGTCCGATACTAATTGATTTAACTTTTTCGAGCAGCTTGTCGGTTACATATTCATAGACGCTTTTATCGATAATAGCCCTGGAGCAGGCCGAACATTTTTGCCCCTGGAAACCGAAAGCTGAGGCAAATATACCGTCGACAGCAGCATCAAGATCTGCTTCGCTGTCTACAATAATCGCATTTTTACCGCCCATTTCTGCGCTGACCCGTTTGATCCATTTTTGGCCTTCCCTGGTTTTGCTGCCTTCTTCCACAATTTTTAGGCCCTGTTCCCTGGAACCGGTAAAATTTATGAACCTTGTTTTGGGATGACTGACCAGGTACTTGCCAACTATATTGCCATGACCAAAAACCAGGTTAACCACTCCACGCGGCACTCCTGCATCTTGAAAAATTTCCATCAACTTATATGCAATTACGGGAGTATTGCTGGAGGGTTTCATTATAATTGTGTTCCCCATGACCATTGGACCTGCTGTCATCCCGGTTAGGATAGCAAGCGGGAAATTCCACGGCGCTATAACAACTCCGACACCAAGTGGAATGTAGTAGAGTTCGTTATCTTCTCCACTGAGCCTTTGCAGGGACTGCCTATCAGATAGTTTAAGAGCATTGATAGCATAGAAATCAAGAAAATCGATAGCTTCGGCGACGTCACCGTAGGCCTCAGTCCAATTTTTGCCATTTTCAAGGACTATTAATGCAGTCAACTCGGCTTTCCGTCTGCGCATGATACCGGCTGCCTTAAAAAGACAGCGAGCTCTAAAGCCAGCGCTGACGTTTTTCCACTGCATGAAGGCATTAAGTGCTGCCTGTAATGCCATTTCAGCCTGGCTTTCATCGGCAGCATGAACACGTCCGATTACCTGGTCAAACTGTGAGGGGTTAATAGAAGTTATTGTTTCGTTGCTTTTGTGACTTTTGCCATCAATTATAAGAGGGTATTCTGTGCCGAACTCATCTTTATTCTTCTCTAAAGCATCTATCATTATTTTATAGTTAGTTTCTTTTGTAAAATCCACCGGACTTTCATTTTTGAAATCCCTGATCATTTTTGTTCACCCTTAAAATAATTGTGTATATACTGTGCAGTTACAAATTATTAAGTTGGAATCTAGTGGAATCATCTATTTGCTATGCTGAAAAACTTGTTTTAACTTGTCAAGGGCCCAATCCAGGTCTTCCTTGCTGATGATCAATGGAGGAGCCAAACGGATTACATTATCATGAGTCTCCTTGGCCAACACTCCGAGCTGCATCAGCTTTTCACAATAGGGCCTTGCTTTTTCCTTTAACTCGATACCGACCATCAGGCCTTTACCTCTAACCTCGGTAATAACAGGGTTATCTATTTTTCTTAGTTCCCCGACAAAATAAGTACCGAGCTGCAGGGAATTATCAATCATTTTTTCTCTATTTAAAACCTGCATCGCTTCAATCGCTACGGCACAGGCCAGCGGATTTCCGCCAAAGGTTGATCCATGAGAACCAGGTTCAAAAACACCTAAAATGTTTTCATTAGCCGTTACAGCAGAAATGGGAAGTATTCCGCCACCAAGAGCTTTACCGAGGATATAAATATCAGGGATTACATCTTCCCAGTCACAGGCAAACAGCTTGCCGGTGCGTCCGAAGCCGGTTTGAATTTCATCGGCCATGAAAATAACATTGTTATCGCTGCATAGCTGATAGGCTTCCTTCAGGTAACCATCAGGAGGAATAATAATTCCTCCCTCACCCTGGATTGGCTCTACCATGAATCCGGCTGTATGAGGACCAATTGCTTCTTCCAGGGCATTTATGTTACCGTATTCGACCAGCTTAAAGCCGGGCATATAGGGACCGTAATCGGCATTGTAGCCGCTATCGGAACTAAACGAAATAATAGTCGATGTTCTTCCATGAAAATTTCCCAGGCAGGCAATTATTTCTGCCTTGTCTGCAGGAACTTTCTTAACCCGGTAAGCCCACCGGCGCACAGCTTTAATTGCTGTTTCCACTGCTTCTGCTCCCGTATTCATGGGTAGAACCAGATCTTTACCTGTCATTTCTGATAGTACACGACAAAAATCTCCCAGCTGGTCATTGTGAAATGCCCTTGAGGTAAGGGTAATCTTATCAGCCTGCTCTTTTAAAGCTTTGACAAGATCAGGATGGCAGTGGCCAAAATTCATTGCTGAATAAGCACTGAGCATATCCATGTAACGATTCTTTTCCGGGTCTTCTACCCATACTCCTTTTCCTTTTGAGAGGACAACGGGTAGAGGAAGGTAATTGCGGGCGCTGTACTTTTCAGTCACAGTGAGAATGTCTTTTGTTGTAGGCATTATATAGGAACACCTCTTTGGCTTAGATATGAATATCTATACAGATAAATGAGATGCTGCCTTTATTAAACAGCATCTCATTTTTTGCATTGGCAGGGGAGACAGGACTTGAACCCGCAGCCTACGGTTTTGGAGACCGTTGCTCTGCCAGTTGAGCTACTCCCCTTTGCGCTTAATATTTTATTCGATTTGTTTACTCTTGTCAATTAAAACCTCCGCCAACTTTGCCGCTAACTGAACTTTACTTTTGACTAAAATGAACGGTGTGCCGTGCGGGTTATAATTTCATTTTGCAGTTGTTCACTTAAGTTATTAAAGTAATCACTGTAACCGGCCACCCTGACAATAAGGCCACGATGCTCCTCGGGATTCTGCTGGGCATTTCTCAGTGTGTCGGCATCAATTACATTGAATTGAATATGGTGACCATCCATCCTGAAATAAGCCCTGACCAGGTGAACCAGGCTTTGTAAGCCTTTTTCACCTGCTAACACCTGCGGAGAAAATTTGAGGTTTAGTAAGGTTCCTCCGGTTAACAGGTGGTCCATTTTAGCAGCTGATTTTATAACGGCCGTCGGGCCATTGAGATCTGCGCCCTGAACCGGGGAAATGCCCTCCGACAATGGGGAGTTGGCCTTCCTTCCGTCAGGGGTGGCGCCGATCACTGAACCGAAATAAACGTGAGAAGTTGTCGGCAGCATATTGATGCGATATGTGCCACCGCGGTAAGTTTTTCTTCCATCCACCAGGCGGTGGAACAGGTGAAACACTTCCTGCATGATTGAATCAGCGTAATCATCATCGTTCCCGTAATAAGGTGTTTTATTTATGATCAGCTGCCTGGTTTCTTCTCGTCCGCTGAAATCATCTGACAGGAATTTCAGTACTTCATCCCAGGTGAAGGTTTGATGGTCGTAGATATGATACTTTAGGGTAGTTAAACTGTCCGTAATAGAACCGATACCGACACCCTGCACGTAGTTGGTGTTGTAACGCGCACCACCGCAGTTATAGTCTCTGCCACTTTTTATGCAGTCATCGATAACCAGGGAAAGAAATGGAGCCGGCATTTCATCGGTATATATTTTTTCAATGACCTGGTTACCATGTATTTTTATCTCAATAAAGTACTCTAATTGAGCTGCGTACGCTTTCATTAATTCGTCGAATGTTTTTAGCTGCCTGGGATCACCGTTATCGAGACCTAACTGTTTACCGCTTTGCGGGTCTACGCCGCGGTTCAGGGTGAGTTCCAAAACCTTGGTCAGGTTAAAATAGCCGGTTAAAATGTAGCTTTCCTTACCGAAAGCCCCTGTTTCCACACAACCGCTGGTCCCACCACAGCGGGCATCTACCAGCGACTTTCCCTGGGCCAGCAATTCCTGGATTACGGCTTCCACGTTGAAAACAGAAGGCTGCCCCCACCCTTTTCTAATAACTTCTCCCGCTTTTTTAATAAAAAGATCGGGATTCTTTTTGCTGACCTGGATATTTGTGCTTGGCTGCAGCAGCCTCATTTCATCAATAACTTCCAGCAGCAGGTAGGTTACATCGTTTACACCGTCGGTGCCGTCGGATTTAACGCCACCTAGGTTAATATTGGCAAAATCGGTATAAGTACCGCTTTCTTTGAGAGTGATGCCCACTTTTGGCGGGGCTGGCTGGTTATTAAATTTTACCCAGAAACATTCGAGCAGTTCTTTAGCCTGCTCTCTGGTCAGTGTACCCTGAGCTAGTTCCCTGCTGTAAAACGGCTCCAGGTGCTGATCAAGACGGCCCGGACAAAAGGCATCCCAGGTATTAAGCTCTGTTATTACGCCCAGGTGCACGAACCAGTAATACTGCAGCGCTTCCCACATGTTTCGTGGTGCATGGGCCGGAACTCTTTCACAGATAGAAGCAATATTATATAGTTCTTCTTTCCTTTCAAGATTGCTCGTATTTAAGGCTATTTCGCGCGCTTTTTCGGCATGACGACGGGCAAAGGTTATTAAAGCATCTGCACATACAGCCATAGCTTTTAGCTGTTCACTTTTATTACTTGCTTCGAAATCATTTTCGTAATCAATAGCTTCAAGTTCCCTGCCGATTTCTTCTTTCAGATCCAGCATGCCCTGCCTGTAAATTTTATCACCGGCCACGGTGTGACCGGGGGCACGCTGTTCCATGAATTCAGTAAAAATACCAGCCTGGTAACACTCATGCCACTTTTCGGTCATTTGTTCAAAGATCTTATGGCGGATAGAACGCTCTTTCCAGTAAGGAATAATTTCTTTTTGCTGGATTTGTTTTACTTCATCACTGACTGCAAAAGATATCTTCTCCCGCTTGTTGATAACTTCCAGGTCATCAACAGTGTGACAGCAAAGTTCAGGATAGGTCGGGGCTGACTGGGGTTGTGGCCCCCTTTCTCCGACAATTAGTTCTCCATCATTAATGCAGATGGTTTTTTTCTCCATTAAATTTTTAAAGGCAAGCGCACGCAGCATGGGAACAGATACTTTACCATAATGTTCCCTGTATGCTTCTGTTACCAGGAGAGCCCTTTCGATAGATATAGTTGGTGTGGTAGTTTCGCTTTGTAAGCGCAGCATTTTTATTCTTTCATTCATACCCCGCAATTTAGTTGTCATAGCTTAAACCTCACTTGTTGTTGAGATTCCTTCACTTAGAAAAGCTTCTCTTACCGCAGCCATCTGATTTTTCGATGGAGGTTCTAATTCCTGAAGCTGGTAATCCATATTAAGTCCCCTGTACTTATGCGCACCGATATTGTGATAAGGGATTAATTCTAGCTCATTAATACCGTTTTCTTTTAAAGTGTCAGCCATAAGACGCAGGTGATCGTGGTGGTCATTAATACCCGGTATCAGGGGCATTCTTACGACCAGCTGGCTGCCATTTTGAGCCAGGTATTTAAAATTGTCAATTACCGGTTTGCTTGAAATCCCGGTGTATTCTTTACATTTCTCAGGGTTGAGCAGCTTTAAATCATACAAAAAGAGATCGGTCCATGTAGATACCTTTTTCAAAGCTTCAATGGAAACATAGCCGCTGGTTTCAACTGCTGTATTTATATTAAGCTCTTTCATAGCTTTTAGCAGATCTATTACAAAGTCTAACTGCTGCAGCGGCTCTCCACCTGATAAAGTAATGCCTCCGCCTGATTCTTCAAATATTATCCTGTCTTTAAGAACCTCATTGGTAATTTCTTTGATTGTCATTTCCTTGCCGATAGCTTCCAGTGCACCGGTCGGACAATTGTCTGCGCAGGACATACAGAGCTTACAAATGCTGCGGTCATTAACAGGTTCCGGACCATCAAAGGATATGGCTCCCTCGGGGCAGTTTTCCAGGCAGGTATGACAACCGATACATTTAGCGTTGGATTGAAAGAGCTCTTTGCTGCTGCTTAATCCTTCCGGGTTCTGGCACCACAAGCAGCTTGACGGACAGCCCTTGAAAAATATTGTCGTTCTAATTCCCGGTCCGTCGTGTAAAGAAAACCTCTGGATGTTAAAGATAAGGCCTTTTTTACTCAATTTAGAATAACACCTCATACGACATTATATCATAGACATAAGCCTTTTAAAGCAGTATAATTGTCAGTGTATTCATATATTATCATAACAGGGTAGTAATAGCACGGATTTTTTTGATGCTAATCCTGCGTATGGTATAATTATTTCAGGAACTTGTTTAAACGGAGGTTTTATTAATGACTGAATCAGCTCGCCAAAAAGAGGATGCCGGAACTGAACCGGCTTATATGGATAGGGTTAATCGCCTGAA
>PXBM01000130.1 GCA_003566935.1 Syntrophomonadaceae bacterium
TCGTCACCCATGGCCGGCGGCTGCCAGCGCACGTGGAGAACCTGGGTGCCCCGCTCTTTCAGGGTTTCTGCAAACCCCTCCAGGCCCATATTTATTACCTTTAGTTCGCTATTAAAAAGGTTTTCCATTGTTTAAAACCTCCCTTGTGATTAATCCGCCAATAATGCTGCAACAAAAGCTGCCGCATCTGTATTGCTGGGTAAAACTATAACTCCTTCTTTCTTAAGCTTGTCCACTTGTTCACTGCGGTTTTGAATATCTTCATCAGTGCCGCAAACTGTTGTGACGAAGCTAATTTTACGTCCGTCTTTCTCAGCTATTTCTCTGGCTTCTTTTATCGCTTCCAGGGCCGATCCGGCCGGATCGGGATGAGCGTTATAGCCGAGAACAAGGTCGAGCATGATTATTGCTGTTTCAGGATCTTTTGCTTCTTCAACAATACGGCTGTTGCGCAGTGATGGATCGATCATCGGGTGCAGCCTGCCCTGGGTGAATTCGTCTTCGCCTAAATCGATGATTGTGTGAGCCTTACTCTTATAAACGTCTTCCAGGGTTTCAGCATTTTTAAAGTTCAAATTTGCGTATAATGGACTTACTTTGCCATTTAACAAGATCATAGTTTCGTAAGCAAGAGTTCCTCCTGAATAAAGAGCCCTCAGGTACTTTTGACCATTTTTCAGCTTGTCTTTTTCTTCGGCAAGCGTTGCCTGGTCAACTTTAATATCACTCTCACCGGTCGCTGTACTTTTACCCCTGGCCAGGTTAACAGCTTTATAAGCAGCTTCCTTTAAGGTTGCAGCCGGTTCACAGCCTGCTTTGCTAACCTGGTCTAGATCGCCGCCAAGGAAATTAACGACAACCGGTTTTTTGCTTTCCTTTGCTATTTTGAGAACTTTTTCTGTTACAGTGCTATCGGGCGGCTTGGAAACAACTACTATTATCTCTGTATTATCATCATTAATTAGCGCTTTCAAGCCCTGGATCATGGTGATACCGCCGACTTCATTTTTAATGTCGCGACCGCCGGTTCCGATACCCTGGCTGATTCCCTCACCAAGGGTGTCGATCAAACTTGAAACCTCCTGCAAACCGGTGCCCGCTGCAGCTACTACCCCGATTATTCCCTGCTTGACTTCATTGGCAAAGGCAAGGGGTGTTCCGTTTATAATTGCCGTACCGCAATCGGGTCCCATAACCAACAAATCTTTTTCCATAGCTTTTTTCTTCAACTCTACTTCATCTTCCAGGGAAACGTTATCACTGAATATCATCAGGTGCAGGCCTGAATCAAGAATTTTGTCAGCTTCACGTTTTACATAACGTCCTGGAATTGAAAGCAGGGCCAGGTTTGCTCCTGAAAAGTTTTGCAGGGCTGTTTCGAAAGTACGGGGAATAAAATCACCCTGCAGGTTATCCCTCTCTACAGACTTGTTTAGCTCGTCAAGTGCGTCCTGGATAGCCTTGTCCGCTTTTTCCTCATTTTCTGCTCTAATTGCAATAATTAAATCATTTGCTCCGGCCTCGTTTTCAATTTCATCAGTCCATAACCCCCCGGAGCGAAGAAACTTTTTATTATGATCAGTCCCGATAATAACTTCTGCTTCCTCAACTCCGTCAAAGCCCCTGACTGTATTAGAAAGCCTCATTAGGTAGACGGAGTCGCGAAACGTGTTATGTGATATGTAACTTTTTACAAACACATCATTAGCTCCTTTCATGATTCACCTTACCTTATATTATATCGAATTTAGCCTAATTTGCATATTTCTAAAAATTATACATAACTCCTCTTATTCCTTTAGATTGTAGTAATAAATCGAACCAGTATCTTTGTATAATCACTACAAATTCATTGACTCGTATAACCTGATTCTGGTATTATTTAAGCATATGTTTGAAAGGACGTGTCTTCAATCCGAAAACAATACGGCATTACTGTCAAAGAAGCCCTATCGCTTGATGTTGTAAACCGTCTGGAGGTGGTAGGCGGAGGTGCAGGTTTAGACCGGGTCATTAAGCTTGTTAACGTCATTGAAGTTCCGGACATAATGGACTGGCTTATCGATGGAGAATTTTTATTGACAACAGGTTACTCTTTCCGTGAATATCCCGAATTAATGGAAACCCTGATTCCCCGCATGAGCCAGGCTGAAAGCGCGGGCCTGGCCATAAAAACCAAGCGATTTCTGGACGAGATTCCAAAACAAATAATTGACAGTGCTGATAAACACAATATGCCCCTGCTTGAAGTTCCTTATGACTTGTCATTTTCCGAAATAATTGCTCCCATCCTGGGAGTCGTTTTTAACAAACAGAATAAAATCCTGCAAAAACTAGAACAGGCTCATAAAAAATTGATGGACCTGGCCCTTAATGGCAGTCCCTTGGAAGAGCTGTGCAAGGAAACAGGTAAATTAATTTCCAACCCGGTAGCCATTGTTGATCGGGAGGGCTCTTTAATTGTCAATGAAGATTGTCCGGACAAGTACAAATTTGAACTTTTTTTTTCAGAAGGCAGTGTGGAAATCAAACAGGAAAAACTTCGTTTTGGAAACATTAAAGAGGTAAAGTACTCTCTTGAATATGCTCCGGATACAGACAAGCCCTTAACGATAAAAGCGATCAGGATACCTATTATTGCCGATAAATGCGAATACGGTCATATGGTCGCCGTAATTAATACTCCAATTTATGAACCTGATATTTTAACCATGGAAAGGGCAGCGACAATTGCCGCCCTGGAGTTTATCAAGCGTAAGGCTATTTTTGAAATTGAAAAAAGCTACTACAATGATTTCCTGGAGATACTTTTGTCAGCTGATTTTGATAATGCAGATGAAATTATTTCACGTGGCCGGGTATTTAATATTGACCTCCAGCAGCCAACAACGGTAATTATTATCAATGGAAGTAGTTTGAATGAAATTAAAGATCTTGAAAACTACATGAAAATGAACGGCCCCCGTTCCAGGGAAGATTTATTGAAAACTATTAGCGGTTTTTTCCGGCTGCAGGGTATTGGTAACTATATTGCCGGCTTTAAAGGTAACAATATAGTAATTATACTGGGCGCTGACAGTCAGCAGAAAAGCGAACTAAAGGATACAGTAACGGAAATGGCCAGGTTCTTAATAAACTCAACTAACCTGGGAACTAATATCAATATCGGTGTCGGCAGGGTTAATGATGATATAACGATGATCAGCCGCAGTTACGAAGATGCGCGAGAAGCTTTAAAGGTTGCCCAGTTATCAGATACGATCCAGGTTATATTTTTTGACAATCTCGGGTTCTATAAAATATTAAGCGAAAAGAATCGCAATGAGCTGGAAAAATTTATTGAAGATCTGCTGCAGCCTGTTTTTGAATACGACCGGAACAAAAAAGGCGAATTAATTAAAACCCTTGAAACTTATTATGAGAACAATCGCAATTTGAAACTTACTTCTTCTAAAATGTACACCCACTACAATACAGTGCTTTACCGGATCAAGAAAATTGAAGGTCTGGCCGGGATCAGTCTTGATAATCCAGATGATGCCTTAAACCTTGAAATAGCTGTTAATATTCTCAAGCTTTTCCGCACTCAAAATAACTGATTCTTTGTTCTCTGTGAAAGGCAACAATTATGACATGTAAAAAAAGGCTTGCACTTCGAGTCGCAAGCCCTTATTTTGTAAATTATCCCGGCAATGATTTTACCCTTCTTTTTTATAAGGCACTCCCAGGGCTTCTGGTTTGGCGGCCCCCCAGTGGGTTCGGAACCACCTGGTTGACATCAGTACTAGCACAACTATAGTTATCACAAAAGGTACCATTCTCCAGAGGTAACGTGACATGACTCCCGGCAGGATAAATTCAGGGCTAAGGGCCAACTGCCACAGGGCGCCAAATAGCACTGCGCCGCCAAACATAATGAAGGGATTCCACATCGAGAAAAATACCAGAGCCAGAGCAATAAAACCCCATCCCATCAGGAAGTTGTAATTCCAAACCGGATTGTAACTCAGGCCATAAACTCCTCCGGCCAGGCCCATCAGCATTCCGCTTACAATGACACACAGATAGCGGATTCTGTTCACACTAACCCCGGATACTTCCGCCACTTCGGGGTTTTCACCAACCGAACGAATTTTTAGCCCCAGACTGGTTTTGTTTAAAACAAACCAGGTTAAAAAAATCAGGGCGAGAGCGAGGTAAAAGAACGGTGACAATCCACCAATTCTATCGATCCGAGCCATGCCTAATGGACCTGTATAAGGGTTGCCAATATAGGTGGTTAGGCCGAAGCCCAGGATCCAAATTCCCATACCGCTGACCACCTGGTCTACACCAAGAGTGATTGAAAATACCCCGTGCATTAAGCCGATAATGGCACCGATGGCAATAGCTGCAATAAAACCGGTTGTATAATCACCCGTGGTTTGTGCCACGATGAATCCAAAGGTAGCCCCAAACAGCATTACGCCTTCAATACCTACATTCAGGACCCCTGAGCGCTGACCAATAAGTTCACCCAGTGCTGCTATGGCTAAAACGATTGAAGCATCCAAGCTTCTAACGAATAATTCCCACATCTGATATCTCCTTCTCGGGTTTTATCCAAACAATTTTGTAACGGTAGAAGAATTGTAATACTACCATAGTTATCATCATTACGCCCAGCAAGGCATAATCGACTCCAAAGCCCATCTGAAGTTTGCCCTGGGCAAATCTCCCGCCGTTGGTTAAACCTCCAAAAAGTAATGAAACAGGAATTGCTGCCAGGGGATTACCCTGGGCAATTAAGCCACATATAATGCCGTAAAAAGATAGATCGCCAAACTCGGCATAATTACGGGCAATCTTGAAGACCCCGGGCATAGCGCCAAAGTAATGGTAGGCTGCTAATCCTGCGATCATTCCTCCCAAAACAAAAACCAGAACCGGGATCACTTGAGGGTTGATACCGGAATATTTTGCCGCTAAGGGGTTAAGACCATAAGATTTAATCTTATAACCGATGCGGGTTTTGGCAAAAACCCAATATAATAAAATCGCCAGCAGCAGTGCTACAATCATCGTAAAAGGAGCCCCGAAAACAAGCGGCGCCCGAACCGATAAAGGTAGATCAAAGCTTTCACTACGTCCTACCGGGTTCATGAATGGTCCTCCTTCTTTGACCATGTATGATATAAACCAGAACCCGATAGAATTTAACATCATGGTTGTGACAATTTCATTAACGTTAAACCTGCCGCGTAAAAAACCGGCAATTCCGCCAATTGCACCACCGGCAAACATCGCCCCTATCATCATCAGGGGAATGCCAATGCCAGGAGCAATATACAAATTGGGATCACCTTTGGCTCCAAATAAGTACATAACACCAAAAGCACCCAGGGCGCCGGCGTAGAGCTGTCCGGCCATACCAATGTTCCAGAGACCCGCACGATAGGGGATAATAAAAGCACAGGTGCACAGGAATATAAAAATAGACCTATTGATGGTCAGCGGCAATCCATTGCGGTTCAAGAATGCAAACTGAAAGATTTCTTTAAAACCGGTTAACGGGTTAACACCCGAATGAACAAAAACCAGGCTGAAAAGTATCAGGGCAACTATTACTGAGATAATGGAAATGATCATAGCGTTCCACCAGGGCAAGTCTACTCTTTTGACAAGTTTTAATTCGTGTTCACCAATTTTCATAAGCTTTCCACCTTCGGCTTCATACCTGCCATCATAGCCCCAACATTATCGCGTTCAGCGTCTGTCCAAGGAATTATGTCCATGAACTTACCCTCGTAAATTGGTGCAACCCAGTCACTTAAGGACAGAGCTTCCTCAATTTCACCGGATATCAATAAGATGGCAGCTTTATCTTTTTTAGCCTGCAATAGTTTATTTTGCACAAATTCAATAGCTCCAACATCAAGTCCCTGAGTGGGGAGATTAACAATAATCAAACGTGGTTTCTTAGAAAGCACCCGGGCAAGAATAAGCTTCTGCAAGTTTCCGCCAGACAGCGCCTTGGCTTTAACATCCGGTCCCGGTGTCGCTACATTATATTCGGCAATTAAAGATTCTGTTAACTGTCGGAGACTTTTATAATTTATAATTCCCCGGGGTACATATTCTTCCTCGAAATAGTAATTCATAGCTACATTTTCAATCAGGGAATAATCACAAATGGTACCGACCTCATTTCGTTCGGCGGGAACATAACCGACCCCTTTTCGCCATCTTTCCAGCGTCGAATCATGGGTGATATCATTTCCATCAAGCAGAATAGTGCCGCTTGCTGCCTTGCGAAGGCCTGCCAGAACATCAGCCAGTTCTTCCTGTCCATTTCCTGAAACTCCGGCAATGCCAAAAATCTCTCCCTCATGAATTGTAAAAGAAACTCCGCTTAATGCAAGATGATCTTTTTCGTTGTATGCACTTAGATTGTTTACCTCCAGAACCGGTTTTCCTCGTTCAACTTCAACCTTATCCAATTTGATGATTACTTCCCTGCCCACCATGCTTTTCGCTAAACTTTTTTCAGTGGCACCTGCAGTTGCAAACTTTGCGGTTACTCTACCGTTGCGTAATACTGTCACATGGTGACTAATCTCTAATACTATCGGTAATTTATGGGTAATAAAAGGTACCACAGCCAGTCCACTTTCCACCATCGACATAATAGAATCCAATAAATTTCTGGTTTCTGGTGGTGACAGTGCTGAGGTTGGTTCATCAAGGATTAGCACTTTTGCACCGCGGTAAAGGGCCTTGATAATCTCAACACTTTGTTTTTGTCCTTCTGAAAGCTGCCACACCTTGGCATCTAAGTCGAGCTTGAATCCATATTGTTCGCACAGCTCGGAAACTTCCTTTTTTACTCTCTTAAAATTGAGGATTTTACCGGAATCGGGGTGCCCCAACATAATGTTTTCGATCACACTATGGGCCTGGACCAACTTCCGTTTCTGGTGGACCATACCAATGCCCTTCTCTATGGCATCCAGGGGGGATTTGAAATCCACCTTTTCCCCATTAAAGAAAAGTTCTCCCTCGTCGGGTTGATAGAGTCCAAAAAGAATGTTCATCAAGGTTGTCTTTCCAGCACCATTCTCGCCAAGAATAGCATGAACCTCGCCTTGTTTAATAGCGAAATTAATTTGTTCATTGGCACAACAGCCCGGAAATCGCTTTGTAATTCCTCTTGCCTCGAGTACCGTTTTTTCTTTAGTTTGATTTTCTGTGGGCATAATTACTCCTAACTTTACTGCAATGCTATAAACAGGATTACAGCAAGACTGATATAATTATAAATATCAATCAAACCTTCTCCCCCCGGAATGAATACCGGGGGGAGAAGGATTTGTTATTACTTGTCCACATTAATAGTCATTGGGAAATACCCGGCAATTATAAACTTACTCGAGTATAGTCGTGCCCAACAGGTCAAAGTTAAAGGATCCCAACAGCCATTCTGCAGTGGGTTCTTCACCGGCCGGCTTAACGACCTCTCCCCTTTCGGGGATAGGAAGTCCTTCCAGGGCCAGGCCGGTTCCATTGGAAACCAGTTCATGTGCCGTAAATGGATCCCACTGGCCGGCAATCATCATTTCCCTGCGTTCTTCCACAAGGTCAAGAATCTCTTGATCAATTAGAGGCAGTGCTTCAGGACTAATTGCTTCAATGCCAATTTTGTTGTCATTCATAATATCTACTGCATAAACCTCTCTGCCATCAGCCAGTTCCATGGAGGATTCCATGCCCAGCATCAGGATTGTTTCCGGGTTGGGATTGTCGGCTAATTTATCCAGGACCATCTGCTCAAATAAAACTTCCCAGCGTGTGTCAAAGGATATCGCCACTGTGCTTGTATCTGACCAACCATAGTGTCCTACTGTATCCATATCTTTTCCTACGAACCAAATACCTCGCTCTTCGGCCACATCAAGCGGGGCACCGGAGTCGGTCTGCTGGGTGATCACATCCACATTGTACTCCTCTACCAGGGTTGTAGCAATTTCTCTTTCTTCAGCCGGCAGGAACCAGTCACCTGAGTATCTCACATATATATCAATTTCTTTTCCGAGCAGCTCAGCCGCTTCCTGAACGCCAAGGACAAAGCCGGCCTGGCGACGGGAAACCTGAGCTACCGGGAATGCCGATACAATACCAATACTGTTTGTTTCTGTGAGGGCACCGGCAATAAGACCTTCCAGGTACAGGGCCTGGTATTGTCTCGGGAAATAACGGATGAAATTCCGCTCTGTAGTCACATCACTGCCGACAACAGATGCAAAATAGACGTCCGGATACTGATCGACAATGTCTTTCAGGGGCAGTCCCATAAATTCAGCATTACCGATAACAATATTCGCTCCATCAGCGATCATCTCTTCGGCAAAGGGGATAGTCAGGTCAGGGCCGACTTCTTCACGGTAAATATAATCAACATTGTCATACTTTTCAGCAATGCGCTGACCGGCGCGATGCTGAGCTCCCGACCAGGTTGTTCCTTCAATAATACTAAAGTGATTGATCGCCAGGGTTACACCCTCGACCTCTTCATCTACAGGATCATCAACTTCTTCATCCACTTCTTCATCTACAGGATCATCTACCACTTCATCCGTTGGGGCTTCATCGCAGGCTACCATGAGCAGACTAAATACAAGCAGCAAGCCAATCAGTTGAAATATTTTCTTTTTCGACATCTCTATTTCCTCCTTTTTGTTTCTAATCTAAAATACTTGGAGTTACCTAATAAAACATGTTCACCCTCTCAAATCTCTTAACAAAGCTTTGTTGAAAGCCATTTTTTAGTTGACTTTAATTTGAATATCGACATTTTTTGTCTGACGATATTCAGAATCACCCCCTTAATGTGCAAGAATAAAACTTGTCTGATCATCTTTTTCCAAAGCTGCTTAAATCAAGCAGAAATAATATCATATATTTATAATTGAGATTATATCAAATTGTTATTATTATTTGTGTTAAGAATTTTTAATTCGGGCCCAAAATATTTTCACTTATTGCCTTTATACACGGTTCAA
>PXBM01000076.1 GCA_003566935.1 Syntrophomonadaceae bacterium
TCAAACGGCGTTTGGACCTGATGCGTGCTGAAGGAATAGCATTTGAATGTGGAGTTAACGTGGGCAGCGATATTTCATATAACTACCTGAAAAGGCGTTTTTCGGCCGTGCTGTTAACCGGGGGCACTCAGCTGCCCCGAGATCTTGATATACCGGGGCGTGACTTCGATGGCATTATTTTCGCCATGCAGTTCCTAAAGGCTCAAAATAAAAGAATCCTTGGTGAGCCGTTAACCGCTGAAGAAGACATTACCGTTAAGGATAAAAAAGTCGTAATAATCGGTGGTGGTGATACAGGTTCTGACTGCCTCGGTACAGCCCTGCGCCAGGGCGCTGAAGAGGTTTACCAGCTTGAAATATTGCCAAGGCCACCCGAAGAGCGCCCTGAAGACAACCCCTGGCCGCTCTGGCCTAATATTGACAGGCTGTCCAGCAGTCATCTTGAAGGCGGCAAAAGACGCTGGTCTGTTACTACGAAAAAATTTGAAAGTGACGATCAGGGTAGACTGAAAAGTCTGCAATGTTGTGAAGTGGAGTGGGTTGACAAAGACGGCAGGATGGTACCTGTTGAAATAGAAGGCACTGATTTTACCATCGAAGCCGATCTGGCTATTCTGGCCATGGGCTTTCTTGGACCCGGCCCCGATCCGCTGGCTGATCAGCTGGGCCTAAAAAGGGATCAAAGCAGCAACCTGGTCGTTGATAATAATTATATGACAAGCAGTCCCGGTATATTTTCTGCCGGCGATATGGCCCGCGGTCAGTCCCTGGTCGTCCGGGCGATGGCTGACGGCAAGGCTGCTGCTGATCAGATAAAAGAATATATTGATGAAATCTAACCAGGAAAGGTAGTGCGCTATGGATTTTGATCAAATCAGGGCATTTATAAACGTGGCCTCGTTAAAGAGCTTCTCTGCAGCTGCGGAAAAACTATTTGTCAGCCAGCCCTCTATCAGTGTCCGTATTAAGGCGCTAGAGGAGGAGCTCGGAGTTATCCTTCTGGATCGTTCGAAAGCCCGCGAGCCCGCCCTGACAGAAGCAGGTCGATTATTTCTTGATTATGCCCAATCAATTATCAACCTGGAAGACGAATGCCGGGAAAGGCTTTCCGGGCAGTTGGAGAAATTCGGCGGCCTGGTTCATGTCGGGGCCAGCACTGTGCCAGGTACTTACCTGCTGCCATTTCTACTTGCCGATTTCAAAAAAGAAGAAACATTGATTGACTACAATATAGACATTCTAGACACAAGTGCCGTTATCGAGGGCATACTCAACTACAGCTATGAGATCGGTTTTGTCGGTTTAATCGACCAGGATGAAAGACTGAAATATGTTAGCCTGGTTGATGATGAACTTGTTCTTTGCACGGCTAAAGGCTTACTCAGTGCCGACCAAAAGGAAAATGGTGTCATGCTGGAAGACTTCTTTAACCAGCATCTTCTGGTTCGAGAAAAAGGTTCTGCTACCAGACGGCTGCTCGAACGTAAGCTAAACGAAAAGGGACTCGACTTTTCCTCTTTTAAGGGAATAACCTACTTTAACAGCCTGGAAGGCATTAAACAGGCCGTCAGGGCAGGGTTAGGTCTGGCTATTGTTTCAAAATTATCTATAGAAGATATGGAGACTTCAGGCCAGGTGGAAACTTACAGGATTCTTGATCTTGATATGACCCGGACCCTGTATATGGTTTACCACCAGAACCGTATTTTAAATGCCGCTGCCAGGCGTCTGCGTGACTTTATAGTAGATTGTTATGAACATCAAAAATAGCCCGATTATTAAAGGTACCGTTTGAAAAACGTGTTATAATATTTAAAGCAGGTCGCAGACACCCTGCTTAATAAAAAACAAGGAATGATAAAAGAATATGCAGAAACGCCGGTCTTATAATTACTGGACCCGGGCGGCTATGATTGGAGCAATTTATGTTGTCCTGACAATCATTTTTGCCCCGATCAGTTACGGTATGATCCAGGTTCGAATTTCTGAAGCGCTGATGGTTTTACCTTTTTTTACACCGGCAGCTATACCGGGCCTTTTTGTTGGCTGCTTAATCGCCAACATTTTTGGCGGGCTGGGAATGCCCGACATAGTGTTCGGCAGCCTGGCAACCCTGGTGTCGGCGTACCTGGTATCAAAAATCGATAATAAATACCTGGTGCCCTTACCGCCAATACTAATTAATGCTGTTGTCATAGGCTTTGTCCTGCATTATGTGCTGGACCTACCCATCTACATGACCATGCTATGGGTTGGTGCCGGTCAGGTTGTTGCCTGTTACGGTTTAGGTTTACCGCTGCTGTTATTTCTGGAAAAACGGCGGCATCTATTTGATTAAATAATTGATATAACTTGCATTCAAGGAGGGATGCCAATGGCAGGACATTCAAAATGGGCGAATACAAAACACCGTAAAGCGCGGGCAGATGCAGCCAAGGGAAAAATCTTCACAAAGATCGCCCGTGAAATTATGGTAGCAGCTAAAGAAGGCGGAGATGATCTTGATGCTAATTTCCGATTAAGGCTCGCTGTCCAGAAAGCAAAAGAGAATAACATGCCCAATGATAACATTAATCGTGCCATACAAAAAGGAGTTGGCGGTCAGGACGGAGAGAGTTATGAACAGGCTGTTTTTGAAGGCTATGCAGCCGGTGGGGTGGCCATACTGATTGAAGTAATGACTGATAACCACAACCGGACCGTGGCAGAAATACGGCATCTCTTTTCTCGTCAAAACGGCAGCCTTGGCGAATCAGGCTGTGTTGCCTGGATGTTTAATCGGAAAGGGTTAATCAGGATTAATCAAAAAGATGCAGACCTTGACGAAGATGATTTGATGATGGCTGCACTTGAAGCAGGAGCTGAAGATGCAGATCTTGACGACAGCAGCACTTTCAATATCATCACTGAAATTGATCAGCTGCAAACAGTTAAAGATCAAATCCAGGAGCAGGGTATTACAGTTGATTCTTATGAAGTCACAATGCTGCCCAGCAATACTCTGAATATCAGCGATGCAGACACAGCAGGAAAAATAATTAAGCTAATGGAAGAGCTCGATGAGCACGACGATGTGCAAAATGTTTATGCTAATTTTGATATACCTGAAGAATTAATGGCTGAAGCACAGTAAAAAAAGAGCGTGGAAGGCGCAGGTGATCTGATGCGCATACTAGGGATTGACCCGGGAGTGGCAATAACCGGATACGCCGTTATCGAAGAAAATAATGGCGTATTTGAATGTTTGCAGTCAGGCTGTATCAGAACAGACAAAGATCTGCATCCTGCATTACGCCTGAAAGCTATCCATGACCAGGTTTTAGTTTTGCTTAATAAATACAGCCCGCAGGCCCTCGCTGTTGAAAAGATATTTTTCAGCAAAAATGTCCGTACCGCTTTTCAGGTAGGGGAAGCACGCGGGGTTATTATGGTAGTTGCAGCTAACAACAGCGTTTCTTTATTTGAATATACTCCGCTCCAGGTCAAACAGGCAGTGGCCGGTTACGGCAAGGCTGAGAAACAGCAGGTTCAGAAAATGGTCCAGATGTTGCTCAAGCTGAAACGGGAACCCGCAGTTGATGATGAGGCTGACGCAATGGCCGTTGCCCTCTGTCATCTGCAAAATCGCCGCTGGAATGAAGCGGTAAAGGGAGGCCGTCCTTAAATTGATAGAATACCTGACAGGCCGCCTGATTGCGGCTGCTCCCGGCAAAGCCGTTATAGAAGTTGGCGGTGTCGGTGTTTCTCTGGATATGCCGCCGGCAGAAACGGAACTGCCAGGCTTAGTCGGTCAGGAAGTCACCTTATTTACCCGCTTGCTGGTTAAGGAAGAAGAAATGTATCTTTATGGTTTTAGAACTGTGGAAGAACGCAAGCTTTTTAACCTTGTAATCGGGGTCAGTGGTTTCGGGCCCAGGCTGGCTTTATCACTACTCGGCCTATTTACAGTATCACAGCTTTATGTTGCCGTATTAGAGGAAAATATTGCCCAGTTAAAAAGGGCTCACGGGGTAGGACAAAAGGCTGCTCAGCGGCTGATCTTAGAGTTAAAGGAAAAACTGCCCCAGGCGATAACCTCGGAAGACCTGGCCGGACAGCCGCTTAGTTCCAGCGGCTCATCGGTTTTCGATGATCTGACTGAAGCCTTGATTTCTCTCGGCTATTCTGGTGGAGAGGCCGCAGCGGCAGTTAGCAGGGTTGTGGAGCAAAACGAAGGGGCAAGCCGTGAAGAGCTTTTGAAACTGGCCTTGAAAAACATGGCCCAAAGATAAGCTGACTACCAATGTGCGATAGTTATAGCATTGAAAGGAGAGCCGGATGGAAGAAGAAAGAATTGTTTCGGCTGAACGCCACTCTGAAGACGATCCCCAGCTGGAAGTTGGTTTAAGACCGCGGACGCTTAATGAATATGTCGGTCAGGAAAAAATCAAAGAAAAGCTTTCTATCTATATCCGGGCAGCCCTGGACCGTAATGAATCACTGGATCATGTATTGCTCTACGGACCGCCCGGACTGGGTAAAACAACCCTGGCCCATATCATAGCCAATGAACTGGGTGTTAGTATCAGGGTGACTGCCGGTCCCGCTATTGAGAGGCCTGGTGACCTGGCAGCTATACTGACCAACCTGGGACATGGCGACGTTCTATTTATTGACGAAATACACCGCCTGAACCGCACTGTGGAAGAAATTCTTTACCCGGCCATGGAAGATAACGCCCTTGACATTATTATTGGCAAAGGCCCTGGGGCCCGTTCACTGCGTCTGGATTTGCCACCATTTACCCTGATCGGGGCAACAGTCAGGGCCGGGCTGTTAACCTCACCTTTGCGTGACCGGTTTGGGATCGTTGATCGGCTTGAGTTCTATTCTCCTGAAGAACTGGAGAAAATAATAAACCGCTCGGCGAACATTCTTAACGTGAAAGCTGAAAAAGATGGCGCTGCCGTTATAGCCTGCGCTTCACGGAGTACACCACGGGTTGCCAACCGGCTTTTAAAGAGAGTCCGTGATTACGCCCAGGTTAAAGCCGACAATATAATCACCAGGTCTGTTGCAGAAGAAGCGCTGCAGATGCTGCAGCTTGATCAAAAAGGCCTGGATGAAATAGACCGCCGCCTGCTCATGGCCTTGATTGAAAAGTTCGAGGGGGGCCCTGTCGGACTTGACACACTGGCTGCCTGCATCAGTGAAGAACCAGAAACCCTTGAAGACGTTTATGAACCTTACTTGATGCAGCTTGGCCTGTTAAAAAGAACAGCCCGGGGTCGTATGGTGACAAATGAAGTGTATAGTTACCTCCAGCTTAAGCCAGGCAGCACCAATGCGCAGCAAAAACTGTGGGAGTAACCTGGTAAATATAATTCCGGTATCCTTTAGCCAGAGGTCAATACTTTTAATGATTTTTTACAAAGAAAGGATTTTAAAATGCCTGATTTAGGTTCCTTTGGCAAACTATTATTAATCGGCGGATCATTGATAGCCGGGGTCGGCCTGCTTTTTCTCTTATTTAACAAGCTGGGTCTTGGCCGTTTGCCAGGCGACATATTTATTCAAAGAGAAAATGTAACCTTTTATTTACCACTGGCAACGATGATCATTGTCAGTATTATCCTGACCTTATTGTTAAACTTTCTAAGGAGATAACCAGGAAATAAACTAAAAAGTAAGTGTTCTAACAAGAGATGACGCAGAAGGAAGGTTCCAGATGAAATACAGCAAATTAACCGATTATGATTACCAACTGCCTGAAGAATTAATTGCCCAAAAACCCCTTGAAAGCCGCGACCAGTCCCGGATGATGATTTTAAACAAGGAAGATGGTTCAATTACCCACTCAACCTTTAACCAATTTCCTGAATTGATGGAAGAAGGAGACCTGCTTGTATTAAACAACACCAAGGTCATTCCTGCCCGCTTGGTTGGAAAGATTGAAGGTAAAACAGCTTCAGCTGAACTGCTGCTGCTCTATAAACTGGTTACTGGACACTGGCTGGCCATGGTCAAACCGGGCAAAAAACTTAAACCCGGTGTTAAAGTGGTTTTCGAAAAAGGTGTGGAAGCAGAAATTATGGATGCTGCCAGGGAGGGCTTAAGAGTTGTCAGCTTTAACTGCCAGGAACCCCTGGAAAAGGTTCTGCCTGAAATAGGAAAAGTGCCGCTTCCACCTTACATTGAAAGCGAGATCGAAGATCCTGACTTATATCAAACAGTATACGCACAGGTAGAAGGCTCTGCGGCTGCTCCAACTGCGGGTTTCCATTTTACCGAGAAGATGCTTAACGTGCTAAGAAATAAAGGAGTAAGGATTGCTTATATAACCCTCCACATCGGGCCGGGAACTTTTCAACCGGTTAAAGCGGAAGATATTCGTGACCATATTATGCATTTTGAATACTATAAGATAGAGGCAAAAGCGATTCGCCTTCTGAACATGGCCCGCAATGAAGGTAAAAAGGTAATTCCTGTCGGCACAACGGTCACTCGTGTTCTGGAAACTATAGCAGATGATAAAGGAAAAATAGATAGCGGCCAGAAAGGGTGGACAAACCTTTACATATACCCCGGTTACGAGTTCAAGGTTGTTGACGCAATGCTTACTAATTTTCACCTGCCCCAGTCGACTTTGCTGATGCTGGTTAGCGCTTTGGCCGGTTATGAAAATACCATGGCAGCTTACCGGGAAGCTGTGGAAGAGAGGTACCGTTTCTTTAGTTTTGGCGACTGCATGTTAATCATGTAAAATGTTTCTTACGCGTTGACAGTAAAGGCTGCTTAAGATAAGCTATAGAATGGATGAAGAGGATGCCCCTGGACTTTAAAATAACCCATAAATGTTCGTATAGTGCTGCCCGGGCCGGTGAGATGAAAACGGCACATGCCACTGTGTCTACTCCGGCTTTTATGCCGGTCGGCACCCAGGGTACTGTAAAAGCAATTACAACTGGTGAGCTTGCTGCGATGGGTACCGGGATAATCCTCAGTAACTGTTACCACCTGTTTCTGCGTCCGGGAGTAGAATTGATTGCCCGGCACGGCGGACTGCACCAATTCATGAACTGGTCCGGTGCAATCCTGACAGACAGCGGTGGTTTCCAGGTTTTCAGCCTGGGAGGCCTACGAAAATTAAATGATCAGGGGGTTGCTTTTACATCCCACATAGATGGCTCAACGCATTTTTTGACCCCGGAAAGGGTCATCCGTTTGCAGAATATTATTGGTTCCGATATTGCCATGATCCTGGACCAGTGCCCGCCTTATCCAGCTGACCGCGAAGAAGTTGAAGACGCCGTGCGCCGCACAACCCTGTGGGCAAAGCGGAGCAAGGAAGCGCACATTAATAATGACCAGGCAGCATTTGCCATTGTGCAGGGTGGAGTATATGGAGATTTACGCGAACGCTCGGTAAAAGAACTGGTCGAACTCGACTTTGACGGGTACGCAATAGGCGGTCTGAGCGTTGGGGAACCGAAACGCTTAATGTATGAAGTTCTTAATTGCACGGTTCCGGATCTGCCGCAGGGAAAAGTGCATTACCTGATGGGAGTCGGCTCCCCCGATGCCCTGCTTGAAGGAGTCAGGTACGGCATAGATATTTTTGACTGTGTCTTACCGACCCGCATTGCCAGAAATGGCAGGGTGATGACTTCTGAAGGATACCTGCCAGTTAGAAATAGCGCTTTTGCTTATGATTTGGAACCATTAGATAAAGCTTGCTCATGCCCTGTATGTAAAAACTACTCCAGGGCTTATATCAGGCACCTGATCAACGCCGGTGAAATCCTGGGCCTAAGGTTAACTACTTACCATAACCTTTACTACCTGGACCGGTTAATGAGGGAGATCAGGGAAGCCATAAGCGAGGACCGTTTTGAAGATTATTACCGGAAAGTGAGCCCGCAGCTCACAAAAATGTATGGAGGTGTAGTTAAGTGAATTTTGAGACTCTTGGACCATTTGTACCGCTGATTTTATTGTTTGTAGTATTCTACTTTCTACTGATTCGCCCTCAACAGCAGCAGCAGAAAAAGCGCAAGGAAATGCTTAGCAACCTGAAAAAAGGTGACCGGGTGGTTACCATAGGTGGAATTTACGGCATTATTAAGGAAATCGATGATACAGCAATGCAGTTACGTGTAGCCGATAACCTTAACCTTAAGTTTGCCCGGGCATCTGTTGACAGGGTTATTAACGACGAAGCAGAGTAATTGGGATGCAGCCGGTTTTTAACGGCACCATAAGTAGCAAGCTAAAAAAGCACTCCTGCCATGCGCCAGTAAGGTGTACATAAGGAGTGCTCTTTTATAAGTATAGCCAGCATTACCGTGGCTTGAATGTTTTGCAACATCTATCAGGCAGATTTGAAGAAAGCCGGTGAAAGACAAAGTGGATCTAGTCAGTTACGGCCTGGAAAGCAAAATAAAAGCAGAAGGCCCCCTGGCCCAGCGCATGCGGCCATTAACTCTTGATCAGTTTGCCGGGCAGATGCAAATTCTTGCCGAGGGGAAACCGCTGCGCACCCTCATCACCAGGGACAAGCTGGTATCGCTCATATTTTACGGACCACCGGGTACGGGAAAAACGAGCCTGGCTAAAATAATAGCCGATGCTACGCAGGCTGAATTCGTCCAGCTCAATGCTATCGCCGCAGGAGTTAAAGACGCCCGCCAGGTGATAGAGCGGGCCAGGGAAAACTGGTCACTCAATGGCAAACGAACGATCCTTTTTATTGATGAAATACATCGTTTCAATAAATCCCAGCAGGATGTACTCCTTTCTGCTGTTGAAGAGGGAACGATAATTTTCATTGGTGCAACCACGGAAAACCCCTTTTTTTACCTGACCGGCCCATTACTGTCAAGGACCAGGCTATTTGTTTTCGAAGCGCTTGAGAAAAAGGATATCTTAGAACTACTGCAAGCAGCTTTAAAAGATTCAGAGCGCGGCCTGGGCA
>PXBM01000185.1 GCA_003566935.1 Syntrophomonadaceae bacterium
CTGGTCGAGGAGGTCCATGATACCCGCAAGCGGGCCACCATTTTCGATGTATCACACATGGGGGAAGTGAGCGTTGAAGGTAAGGATGCCGAAGCGTTTTTGCAGAAAATCCTGGTAAATGACATCTCAAGATTAAAAGATAATGCAATTATGTACAGTCCGGTCTGTTATCCCGATGGTGGGGTAGTCGATGATATCTTGATCTACAGGATAAGTGGAGACAATTACTTACTGGTAGTAAACGCAGCAAATACCGACAAAGATTATGCCTGGTTTCAGGAAAACGTGTTCGGTGATGTTAAACTGCAGAACTTATCTCCCGAGTATGCCCAGATAGCCCTGCAGGGGCCAAACAGTGAGGCAATCCTGCAGCAGCTGACTGGCACACCGCTGGGTGAAATGAGAAATTATCATTTTCTGCCCTCGGTTGATCTAGCCGGGGTTGATTGTATTGTCTCCCGGACCGGTTACACCGGTGAAGATGGTTTTGAGGTTTACTGCAAGAATGAAGGAGCTTCGAAATTGTGGGATGCCGTCTGGGAAGCGGGTCAGAAGCATGAATTAAATCCTGCCGGATTGGGTTCAAGAGATGTATTACGCCTTGAAGCTTCGATGCCGCTTTACGGTCATGAATTAAGCAAGGAATTAACCCCTCTCCAGGCCCGCCTGGATCGTTTTGTGGCCCTGGATAAAGAGGTTGAATTTAATGGCCAGGCTGCCCTGAAAAAGCAGAAAGCAGAAGGTATGGATAGAATGCTTTATGGCCTGGAAATGCTGGAGCGCGGAGTGCCGCGTGAAGGATATTCGGTTAAATCAGGTGATCAGGAAATCGGCTGGGTTAGCAGTGGTTCTTTTTCGCCGACCCTGGATAAATTTATTGCCATGGCCTTTCTGGATCCTGAAGTTGCCGATCAGGCGGAAGAAGTTGAGTTAATGATTAGGACCCGTTCTTACCGGGCCAAAATCATAAAACTGCCATTTTATAGGAGGAAAAAGTGATGGGTTATAACATTGTTGATGGTGTTAAGTACACCAAGAAGCACGAGTGGGCACGTCAGGAAGGTAACGAAGCTGTAGTAGGTTTAAGTGATTATGCACAGGACAAGCTTGGTGAAATTGTTTTCGTTGAGCTGCCGGATGTCGGAACAGAAGTTGAAGCCGGTAAAGGTTCTGCAGTGATCGAGTCAGTTAAGGCTGTTGCCGATCTTTATGCTCCCGCCGACGGGACTATTACTGAAGTTAATGAAGATCTTTTAGACCAGCCTGAAGTAATCAACTCAGACCCTTACGGAGAAGGCTGGGTTTACAAAATGGAGCTTAAAGATGAAAGCCAGATGGATGAACTGATGGACAAACCGGCTTACGAAAAATTTGTCGTGGAGGAGGATGAAAAGTAACCTATGGGTGGTAAACATTACCTTCCCCTCACCGATGAAGATCGGCGTGAAATGCTTGCTGAAATTGGGGTTAAGTCGACTGAAGATCTTTTTAGTGATATTCCCAGGGAAGTGCGCTTGCAGCGTGAGCTTGAATTGCCTCCAGCAATGTCTGAGTTCGAGGTCTTCAAACATCTAAATGAGCTTGCTTCTAAGAATAAGCATTTTAACAACTGCGTTTCCTTCATGGGTGCCGGGGTTTATGATCACTTTATACCGGCCGTGATTAAGCATATCACGGGAAGAAGCGAATTTTATACGTCGTATACTCCCTACCAACCTGAAATCAGTCAGGGAGTGCTGCAGGCTATTTTTGAGTACCAGACCATGATCTGCCAGCTGACTGGAATGGAAGTGGCCAATGCGTCAATGTATGACGGTGGCACAGCTGTTGCGGAAGGAGCTGTTATGGGCTGCGGTGCGACCCGTCGCTCTAAAGTCCTGGTTTCCCGTTCAGTCAGTCCTTTATACAGGGCAGTTCTGGATAACTACTTTAGCAGCCGTGGTCTTGAAGTTGAAGAAATTCCTATTAAAGATGGTTATACCGATCGTTCGGAGCTGGAAAACAAGATGGGTGAAGATATTGCCACTGTTATTCTTCAGCAGCCCAACTTTTTTGGTTTAGTTGAAGATATGGAAGGAATTGCTGACATGGTGCACAGCCATAAAGCATTGCTGCTTGTTTCAGCTGATCCGCTTTCTCTGCCGCTGCTCCAGGCTCCTTCTGAATATGGTGCTGATATAGTAGTCGGTGAAGGCCAGGGACTTGGTGTGCCGGTATCATTTGGCGGACCGCTGCTCGGCATTATGGCGGCAAAAAATAAATTTGTCCGGCAAATGCCCGGCCGTATAGCCGGTGAAACCGTTGATAGTGAAGGCAACCGCGGTTACGTGTTAACCCTGCAGACCAGGGAGCAGCATATCAGGCGTGAAAAAGCACCTTCCAACATCTGCTCCAATCAAGCCCTGGTTGCCCTTGGAGCTGCGGTTTACATGGCTGCAATGGGCCCGCAGGGCATGCGGAAAGTGGCCGAACAGTGCTTGCAGAAAGCGGCGTATGCCCGTGAAAGTATTAAAGCCCTGAAAGGCTACGATGATGTGTTTTCCGGCAGTTCATTTAAAGAGTTTGCTGTTACAGTTCCCGGGGATCCCGCTGAACTGAACAAGAAACTGCTGGAAAAGAACATTTTAGGAGGAGTCGATCTGACTCCATTTTACCCGGAGCTTAAAAACACTATGCTCTTTGCAGTAACAGAAAAGCGGACTAAGGAAGAAATTGATGCCCTGGTCCGGGAATTGGAGGGATGGAAATGAGAAAATCAAAAGCCCTTTTATTCGAAATGAGTAGGCCCGGGCGCCAGGGATATTCTCTGCCTTCCAATGATGTTCCTGAAAAATCTCTGGATGAATTGCTACCGAAAAAGGTACAGCGCAGTGAAACGCTGGAATTGCCTGAGCTGTCTGAAGTAGAAGTAGTTCGCCACTATACCGAATTGTCAACCCGGAACTTTGGTGTTGATACCGGGTTTTATCCGCTTGGCTCATGTACCATGAAATATAACCCAAAGATTAATGAAGAAGTGGCAGCCTTGCCCGGATTTGCTTTCATGCATCCCTGCCAGCCTGAGGAAACAACCCAGGGCGCTCTTGAGTTGCTCTATAACTTTGAGCAGGGATTAAAAGAGTTGACGGCCATGGATCGCTTTACTATGCAGCCTTCCGCTGGAGCACATGGTGAGCTGACTGGTTTAATGGTGATCCAGGCTTACCACCGCAGCCGGGGGGACCATAAGCGCAATAAGGTTCTTATTCCTCTTTCGGCTCATGGAACCAACCCTGCCACGGTAAGTATGGCCGGTTATGAAGTTGTTCAGATCCCCTGTGATGATCGCGGTCTGGTTGATTTAGACGCCCTGAAAGAAGCAGTTGACGAATCAACTGCTGCCCTGATGCTGACTAATCCCAGCACCCTGGGTCTCTTTGAGGAAGAAATTATTCCCATGTCCAAGGCTGTTCATGAGGCCGGAGGGCTTCTCTATTATGATGGAGCGAACCTAAATGCTATTATGGGTTATGCCCGTCCAGGGGACATGGGTTTTGACGTGGTTCATTTAAACATTCATAAAACCCTTTCCACACCGCACGGTGGTGGAGGACCCGGCAGTGGTCCGGTCGGCGTAAAAGAAAGGCTTATACCCTACCTGCCTGTGCCGCTGGTCAGTAAAGAGAAAAACCGGTTTTACCTGGACTACGATTTGCCCGAGACTATCGGAAAGATGCATTCCTTTTACGGCAACTTCGGCGTAGCGATCAAGGCCTATACTTACATGCGTATGATGGGTGCAGAGGGCTTGAAAGAGGCTTCAACCGATGCTGTAATCAATGCGAACTACCTGATGAGCCTGCTCAAGAAAACCTACTATGTCCCCTATGATCGGATCTGCAAGCATGAGTTTGTTGTTTCAGCTAAGCCGGAGAAGAAGAAAGGTGCAGGTGCAGGCGATATAGCTAAAGCGCTGCTTGATCGCAACTTCCATCCACCGACAGTTTACTTCCCGTTAATTGTAGATGAAGCTCTGATGATTGAACCGAATGATACAGAAGCTAAAGAAACTCTTGATGCTTTTGCTGCCACCATGGAGCAAATTGCCAAAGATATTGACGAGGATGCAGAAAAGGTTGCCCAAGGACCCTATAATACTGTAGTCGGACGTTTGGACGAAGTCAGGGCAGTGCGTAACCCGGTCTTAATCTGGGAGAAAGATAAAGAGTAAGCTTTAGAAAAGTATGGAGTTATAGTTTGGGGGTGGCAGGAAAACAGCAAATCTTTCCTGCTTCCCCTGATTTATTCTGTCAAAGCCGGATTCAGAGTTCGGGAACCAGGGTTCAGGAGTAGAGTAAAAAAGTAACAAATACATCTTTAAGTTGACGTAAAAGCTGCAGGTAGAGATGTTTAAGTGTAATATAATAGATAATGGTTCTGGAGTTAATTCTGACGGAGGGCGTAATGCATAAAACCGTTCAAAATATTGATAAATTGCTAGAACAGGCCTGGGAAACAAGAAAACTTTTTTTCCCTGACCAGATTGAATTCTCTGCTCCAAACCGGACTTTGTCAGTTTCGGTTACCGGCAGCAGCTGTGCTTTAAGCTGTGCACATTGTAATGGTGTATATCTACAAAAGATGGCAACACTGGAAACAGCGCTTGCCAGTAAAAAAGGGCGGGAAAAGAGTTACCTGGTTTCCGGAGGATCTGACTCCAAGGGCAAAGTACCTCTCCTTGAGAAATGGGCGGAACTTGAAGAGTTGGCAGATCGCGGGCCCCTTAATCTGCACACCGGGCTGGTAACTGAAGAAGAAGCCATGCGTCTGGCACAGATAGCAACAGTTGTTTCCTTCGATTTTATGGGCGATAATGAAACAATTAACAGGGTTTATGGTTTGTCAGCTACGGTTGAAGATTATCTTGTTTCATACCGGCACCTGCAAAAGTATATCAGTGTTATACCCCACATTTGTGTTGGTTTAAATGGCGGAGTCGTTAAGGGAGAATATGAAACCCTGAAATATTTACAGCAAGAAGCTGTTGAAGCAATTAGCATGATTATTTTTCGACCGACTGAAGGGACCGCGTTTGAAGATTGCGAAACGCCACCTGTGGATGAAGTAGCCGGGTTTATGGCTACAGCAAGGCTGATGTTTCCCCGGACACCGCTTTACCTTGGTTGTATGCGCCCGAGCGGACGTTACCGGGAAGCAGTGGATACTTATGCTCTCAGGGCAGGTTTTAACAAAATAGTCCTGCCCGCACCGGCTGCCCGCCTTAAAGCTGAAGAGCTGGGGCTGGAAGTATCAATTTCCGAGGAGTGCTGTTCTTTATGATTCGCCTGTCAGTTGGATCTGCTGCCCTTCTGGGGCTATCTACCAACCGAATGGATGCATACCCGACGACTGCTTACCTGCTGTCGGGTAAAAGCTGCCGGATGAAATGCGCATTTTGTCCACAGGGCAATGGTGATGATGAAGCTTTAAAGCGCCTTGGTCGGATCAGTTGGCCTGAATATACCTGGGATGAAGTTGAGTCAGCTTTGTCCAAAGCCGAAAGCAAAGGCCTGAAAAGGATATGCTTGCAATCGGTTAGGCACGATGAAGGGATTGAGCCCTTAATAGATATTGTCAAACGTCTGAGGAAAATAACCAGCCTTCCCTTATCGCTCTCAGCCTGGATCGGGAATGATAAAGAGGCCACAGCCCTTATTAATGCAGGTGTAGATAAGATCAGTGTATCGATCGATGTAGTTAACCCTACTGCTTTTGAGGATATTAAGGGTGGATCTCAAAAAGATCGCCTGGAACTACTTTTGAACTGTGCCGAAAAGCTGCCTGGAAAGATGAGCACTCATTTAATTTGCGGGTTGGGCGAGACGGAATTTGAAGCTTTGAAGATGATTGACATGCTGCTGAAAGCTAATGTTACCATTGCCCTCTTTGCTTTTGTACCGCTCAAAGGTACTGCCATGGAAAACCTGCAGCCTCCTCCTGTTGATTTTTATCGACGTATACAGGCCGGTTACTACCTGTTAAAACACGGAAAAGCAGGCTTTATTTCCTTTGAGTTTGACAATGAACGCCTGGTGTCATTTGGCCTGGAGGAACAGGCTTTGAAAGATGTCCTTTCTGACGGCACAGCATTTCTAACCAGCGGTTGTTCCGGGTGTAACCGACCATACTATAATGAGCGGCCCGGCAAAGCTATCTATAACTATCATCGTGCTTTAAGCAAAGAAGAAACTGATCAAGCTGTGCTGCAGCTTTTGGAATCGCTGAAACTGAAAATAGGACAATAAGCGTTCAGGCTTTTATAAGGAGGATGCCCTAAGTGCGCTACCAGTGGCGCCTGATTCTTGATCCCCCGTTGACGGGAAGAGAGAATATGGAAAAAGATTTAGAGCTGATGGGCGATGTTTCCCGGGGAGACAGTCCTCCGATTTTGCGTTTATACCGCTGGTCACCTCCTGCTGTTTCACTTGGCTATTTTCAGGATCAGGAAGAAGTCGTTGATCTGAATGCCTGTACTGCGGCCGGTATTGACATAGTCCGCCGGCCGACCGGGGGACGGGCAGTACTACATGATCATGAACTGACTTATAGTATTATAGTGCCCGAAGTGCACCCTTTTATTAATAATGGTGGGGTAATGGATGCTTACCGGGCGATCAGCCGGGGCATAGTTACAGCTTTTAGTTTGCTTAATATTACGGCTTCTCTAACCCCTGAAATGAAGGGTCAGGGAGGGCTTGCACCGGGCTCCTGTTTTGACACTCCATCTGCCTACGAGATACAGGTGGAGGGTAAAAAAGTAGTCGGCAGTGCCCAGCTGCGACGTGACGGTATAGTTTTGCAGCACGGGGCAATAATTTATAAGTTGCAGGGAGAGCTTTATAGCAAATTATTAAAGAAGGATTATTGCCAGGCTGAGATGAAAAAACAAATAGAGCTTGACGAAAAAGCGGCAGGGTTGGAGGATCTCGGCTACAATATCAGCTATAACCTGATGACCCGGGCCCTGGTAAAAGCTTTTTCAATGGTAATTCCGGCTGTCTTTACCAGCCATGAAAGAAAGATGTGAAAAGATACTTATAAGGAGTGATGCCAGTGAGTGAAAAATATCAGGTAGTTATAATCGGCGGAGGTCCCGGTGGGTACCTGGCTGCGCTTAGAGCCGGTTCACTGGGCTTAAAAACTGCAGTGGTTGAAAAGGACACTTTAGGCGGTGTTTGCCTGAACCACGGGTGTATTCCAACCAAGGTCCTGACTCACGGTGCTGCCATGTACCGAAGGCTTAAGACAGCGGATCAATTTGGCTTTATTATTAAAGAGATGGAATTTAACTATCCGCAGCTGCAGAAGAAAAAGCAGGAAGTAGTCAAGGAGCTCGTAGATCACATTGACGAACTGATGGAAAATAAAAAAGTTGATGTTTATTATGGCGATGCCAGGGCCCTGAGCGCCAGTCAGGTCAGCATCAAGGCATCGAACGGTGATGAAATAAAGCTGGATACTGAAAACGTTATTTTAGCGACCGGAAGTGATGAAGTTTATCCTCCGACACCGGGTATTGATCACCCCGATATTATTACTTCCAAGGAAGCGCTGGCTCTTGAAGAGCTTCCGGAAACTATGGCAGTTATTGGTGGTGGGGTAATTGCCCTGGAAATGGCTTCAATATTTATGGGGCTTGGTGTTAAGGTGAGGATTGTTCATCGCAGCGAAAGGTTCCTGCGCAAAAATGACCTCGAAATGGTTCGTCGCCTTTCAACGTACATGCGCAAGAGTGGGCTGGAGATTATGATGAATTCCCCGATTGAACTGATAGAAAAGGAAGAAGACGGTTTTAAGCTGACTGTTAATACTAAAAAAGGCCAGGAGATTGTAAAAGCTGAAAGTCTACTGCTGGCAGTAGGTCGCAAACCGGCCTTTGGCGATCAGGATCTGGAATCTCTTGGCGTTGATTACGATAAGAGCGGGATCAAGGTTAACAGTAAAATGGAAACATCTGTACCCAATATCTATGCTGTAGGTGACGCCACTTACCCCAACTATTTCCTGGCCCATACCGCTTACCACCAGGGTATTGTTGCTGCAGAAAACATTGCCGGCATGGAAGCGCATTTCGATGGAACTGCAGTGCCAAGCTGTCTCTTCACCGATCCCGAGCTGGCTTATGTCGGTTTAAGCGAAGAAGAAGCCAAGGAAAAAGGTCTGGACAACATTAAGACCGGCAAGTTTCCATTTTCAGCCAGCGGCAAAGCAGCTACCCAGGATGAAAAAGAGGGCGCTGTTAAGATAATAACTGCCGGGGAAGACGACAAAATTGTCGGAATGCACATTCTCGGGCCTCATGCATCTGACCTTATCCAGGAGGGGACCATGGCAGTAGCCAAAGGAGTAACTGCCAGAGAAATGGCAGAACTGATTCACCCACACCCGACTCTTTGTGAGTCAGTTTGGGAAGCAGCGATGGGACTTGACAAGGACGCGCTGCATTTGGCCAGGCGATGAAAAAGTTAGGTTTAATTGTTAACCCCGTTGCCGGGATGGGTGGTAAAGTCGGATTGAAAGGCACCGACGGCCCGGAAATAGTTGAAAAGGCGAGGTCATTAGGGGCCCAGCCGGAGTCTGCCTTGAAAGCCGGGTATGCCCTGCAGGTGGTGAGTGGGTTAAAGGATCAGGTGGAAATAGTAACCTGTCCGGGAGAAATGGGTGAAGAAGTGGCCCGTAAATACGGGTTTGAACCCCGATTAATCGGCAGGATAAACGATCCGAGTACTCCTGAAGATACAGAACAGGCTGCCCGTGAAATGGCAGCACAGGGAGTAGAACTGATTCTTTTTGCCGGGGGTGACGGCACAGCCCGCAATA
>PXBM01000196.1 GCA_003566935.1 Syntrophomonadaceae bacterium
GCAGCACCGGCAAGAATAATACCGGTAACTGTAATGAGCGCCTTAATCAGGGTCATTTTCATGATTTAGCCCCCTTTACCAGATAGCTCAACGGTTTTCCGCTATAGCCGCTGGCGACGCTCCGCTCGTTATCCGCTCTATGATAGCTAAAGCATAGTTGCTGCCGGTTTCAAATCTTCGTTATCAGTCAAGACAGTCAGCTTTCTGTTAATAGCATCAAGCGAGGCACGAACTGTAGCTTCGAGATCATCTCCCTTGTTTATTGCAGTTCCCAGCAGGACTTCTTCTTGATTTTCTGAACGTAAACATACACCAACTACAACGGCGTTTTGCCCACAGAGGAGCATTTTTTGCGTATCACCAATAGAAAGGATATGTTTTACACCCAGGGATTTTTCTACAGCTTCAATGGTTGCCGTAGCAATCATCCTCAAACGGTTATGCCTGGTATTTGGGCCTGAACAGTTGGCAGCATATGACTCATCGCCTGCATTAATGGTTACGATAGCCTCAGCTTTACCACTTTCAGATTTATATGTAACACTTTTAAATAAAAATCTGATCCCGCCTTCGACGGGGAGAGCAATGCCAGATTGTAGCTGGGCAATGCTGATTTTTTTATGATCCAGTTGTAGATCTTTTTGAACTAGTACAGCTGACTCTATATCTCTCACAATCTGTTTGGGAGAACGTGTAGAGTTGGCTAAAACATGAATTTCTTTTATTTCATTACCCTTGGTTATAATTTTTCCTGATACTACTCCCTGGATCTGGGCAATTATTGTTTCAATGTCTTTTACTGCCTGGTTTTTACTCTGTGTAATCGTGTACGCCTCCCTGTTTACGCAGCTTGGCCACAGCTCTATGTTTGTTTATTTACATTGTTGCACCTTGTTTGCTTAAATGACTAATTATTACTTATTCTAACAATGATGAAAAAATTCCTTTATTGATCACAAAAGTATTTTTATATTTAGCATTCTGTAAAACCGCAGGCTTCACACTTCAGGCATCCTTCTGCCCTGATCAGGGCGCAGGTGCCGCAATCGGGGCAAAGTTCAAGGTTGCTGCCATTAGAATCGGTATTCGATTCTGACTTGGCCTGGGCCAGGCTGCGCAGAGCCTGTCCTATGGCATCAGGTACACTCATGATCCTGTTTGGTCCAAATCCGACTGAACGAGCTCCCCCGATACCTTCCAGTTGGGTAACTATTTCCTCTACGCTCACACCACAACGAAGGGCCAGGGATATTAGGCGGGCAATTGCTTCGGTAAAAGCAACAACATCGCTTCCGGCTTTACCGATTTGAGCAAATAATTCAAAAGGCTTATTATCTGCGGAATTTAAAGTTACAAAAAGGTTTCCCATGGGGGTTCTGACGCTGGTTGTGCTGCCGCTTAATGTTTTAGGGCGTTTAATAGGTTTTAGGGTTTCCTCTACAGCGGTTTTGCCGTCGCCTGTATTTAAAACCTGCTTTTTCCTGGAAGCATCGCGATAAATGGTAATCCCTTTACATCCAGCCTGCCAGGCGCTGATATAAGCGTACCTGACATCGTCCGTGGTGGCATCCTGCTTAAGGTTAATAGTTTTGCTGACAGCGTTATCAGTATGTTTCTGAAATGCAGCCTGATGTTTGACATGCCAGCTGTAGTCTATTTCCATCGCTGTTTTAAATAGTTCTTTATATTTTTTAGGTACATCTGAACCTTCAGGTATTTTGCCATTGCGGGCAATTTCCTGGTTCAGTTCTTCACTGTAAAAGCCTTCTTGCCTGGCAATTTCGAGGAAGAGGGGGTTTACTTCCGGTAAATCGAGCCCTCCCAGAATATTCTTTCGAATAAAAGCGATGCTGAAATAGGGCTCAATGCCGCTGCTGGCCCCGGCCAGGATCGATATAGTACCGGTTGGAGCTATAGTTGTCCGGGTAGCGTTGCGCACCCTGTCTTCTTCTTTGCCGGTATCGTAAATACTGCCTTCATAATTGGGAAATACACCGCGTTCTTCAGCCAGGCCAGCAGAATTTTCTTTTGCCCTTGTATTAATAAACTGCATGATCTGCTCAGCGGTAGCGATAGCTTCTTCACTATCATAAGCAATGCCCAGCATGACCAGCATGTCATGCCAGCCCATTATACCCAGGCCAATCTTACGGTTGCCTTCTTTATGCATAGCAGCAATTTCAGGTATAACATAATTACTGGCACCAATAACATTATCGAGAAAGCGAACTATGGTTTCTATATCTTCAGCAAGCCCGTTCCAGTCAATTTTAGATTCACCTGTAACATACTTGCCCAGGTTTATCGATCCCAGGCAGCAAGCCTCATAGGGAAGCAGCGGCTGCTCGCCGCAGTTGTGCACTACCAGCCCGTTGGCATCAAAAGCATTGATTCCGGGGACCTGAACATCGAACACCTCTTCTTGTCCGTCGGGCAATACTGATTCAACAACAGCAACAAATCGTTCACGGTTCGGGGTGCGGTTATATTCTTCAAGCAATGCAGAAAGCCGTGATATTTTATCACTGTCATAGAAACCGATCATATCTTTAAATATTTCAAGATTATCATTAGCTATTACCAGCTCATGCTGTAATTTAGTTTTATAGTTGCTATTACCTGTTTTACCATTTGGCAGAGAAGTGTATTTCTCCAGCCGCCTGTTTTCATATATTGTGCTGATTATCCCAAAGCGGGCCAGCATTCTTTGTACTGCTTTGAGTCGTTCGAGGTTGCTTTGAGATAGTCTTACTGAAATCCCTTTACTTTGAGTTCCCTGTACTGAGCCATCTGCATCAAATAGTCCTCTCAAAAAGGCCCTGGCAAATCCGGAAGAAGTTTTTGTCTCCAGGTAAGGGGTGATTTCTTTGTTGCCCGGGGTCATGCCGAGGGAAAAAGCAATTTTTTTGATTGATGCAAGGCTTAGTCGATATTCATTTCTACCGGTTACTTTTTGCCAACCCTTAAAGTCACTGCGGTGGGGCAGTGTTTCTGCTGCAGCCAATGCCTCGGTCATAACCGTGGTTGCAGTTTCCTCTTGTGGCTTTGTCCAGACAGAAAGCAGGGCTTTGCCTGTTTTCAAGGTTCCATCTCCAACAAGCAATCCTGCTAAATAACCTTCCTCTTCACCATAAAGGCCATCCCAATCGGTCAAACTGCGATGATTATGAAGTATTATTTCATCGCCTGGTTTAAGGTCGTTAATTATTGCCCACTCTTTTTCCAGCTTGTTCCTGGTTTTCTTTTTGATTTTCATTACAGGGTGATCTCCTGTAGCCCTGATATGGTAGCCTGCTTTTGTTTTTAAAGAAAATACAGGTTTAGTCCCCGTAGAGAAGAAGCCTTTTTTAGTTGTTAAATAAGGTTCTCCATTTACGATCAGGGTAGTTTGTTTGCCGATCAAATCTTTTACTGTTTTCGGTCCTTCTGAAGTTTGAACAAAAGTATCAGCCGTTACACAGGGGTTGGTGGTTTCATATTTTCCAATATGTGGAGTTGGATTATGTTTATTCATTTGATCGATAAAAATAATGCCCGGGTCGCCTTTCTCCCAGGCTTTTTGAACGATCATACCGAAAACAGCGGTAGCGTCAAGTTTAATTTCTTCGCCAGTTTCTGGGTCATAATATATTTCACCGGTGCGGGGGTTAATTAGGTTATAAAGAGGGTCCGGATCTTCTCCGGTAGCCTTGCGCATAAACTCATCAGATACGGTGACAGATAAATTAAAATTATTGATCTCATCTTCTTTTTCCTTGCAGCAGATAAAATCTAAAATATTCGGGTGGTTGTAAATCAAAGAGCCCATGTTGGCACCACGCCTGGTGCCCCCCTGCTTGACAGCTTCGGTAGCGGCGTCAAATATTTTCAGGAAGGATATCGGACCGCTGGCGACTCCATTCGTGGAGCGAACAAGGTCATTGTTAGGTCTTAAACGGTCAAAAGCAAAGCCCGTGCCGCCGCCTGTTTTTTGGACCAGGGCCATATTTTTCAAGGCAGTAAAGATACCTTCCATACTGTCTTCAAGTGGGAGAACAAAGCAAGCGCTTAACTGCTGCAGTTCCCGGCCGGCATTCATCAGTGTCGGGGAGTTTGGCATAAAACGGGCTTCATCCATGATCCTGTAAAACTTGTTCGTGATTGTTTCTATTTCAGTGTCTTCACGACCGTGTTCTTTTTCTATAGATGCGATGTTTTCTGCAACTCTTTGCAGCAAGTCTTCGGGAGTTTCAAGAGGGTTTCCTTTTTCATCCTTTATCAGGTAGCGTTTTTCGAAAGTAATGCGGGCATTAGGACTTAATTCCATCAGGCAGGACCTCCCAGGCAGATTATGTTAATTCTATTTTATGATTATATATCTACTGCATTGTTACAACTATCTTTATTGATTCTCTTTGGTTTTAATTATTCCTGTTATAAAATCGAAGAGTTTTGCTATCTTGAAAAAAATAGATGTCTTTTTCTGTTAAGTTTTTAAGGTAAGGGCAAAATAACTCTTTTTTCGCAACTAAAGCAGTGTTATAATTAGCAATAGGTTTTTACGCTTTTTGAAAGTCAAGTAAAGGAGGGGTAGTTTTCAGGTTATGGCAAAAGAAAAATCTCGCAAGCAGTTAAAACGTCAGCGCAAAAAAAGAAGACGGGCCAAAAAGAGAAAAAGATTGAAGGGCCGGACCTAATAAGCCGCTTAGCGGCGGAATGATAATAGCCTTAATAAAAACGAGGAGGTGCTGTTTTGCCTATATACGAATTTTTCTGTTCTGATTGTAATAAAAAATATGAAGAACTCTGCAGCAGTATGCAAAACAGTTTGCCCTGCCCTGCCTGTGGCAAAGAAGCGAAAAAAATAATTTCGCTTTTTCGGACAGGGAGCGGTTCTTCTGGTGGTGGAACCACCTCCTCAGGCTGTGGCGGATGAACTAAAAACAGCTGCAGCAGTTGCTGAGCCAAAATAATACTTAAAGCTATTGGCAGTAGGGGGGCGCTTATGACTAAGTATATATTTGTTACCGGTGGGGTTGTTTCATCCCTGGGAAAGGGAATTACAGCTGCATCTTTGGGTTGTCTCCTTAAAAACAGGGGATTAAAGCTGACCATCCAGAAATTTGACACTTATATTAATTATGACCCCGGAACAATGAGCCCTTACCAGCATGGTGAAGTATTTGTAACAGAAGACGGTGCAGAAACAGATCTCGACCTGGGGCACTACGAACGCTTTATCGATGAACCGCTGACCCGTGATAACAATGTCACTGCCGGTAAAGTATACTGGTCAGTCATTGAAGCCGAACGGGAAGGCGACTACGATGGTAACACTGTCCAGGTTATCCCTCATATAACTGATGAAATAAAAAAGTGTATCACCAGGCTGGATCATTATCGTGATCTTGATGTTGTTATAACAGAGATTGGCGGAACTGTTGGTGATATTGAGAGCCTTCCATTTTTAGAAGCTATCCGTCAACTGCGCTATGAGATTGGCTGGGAAAATGTTTTGTTCATTCACGTAACCCTTGTACCCTACCTCTCCATGTCCGGGGAACTTAAAACTAAGCCTACTCAACATAGTGTAAAAGAACTTCGCAGCATCGGTATTCAGCCGGATATAATAGTCTGTCGTGCCGACCACCCCCTTGATAAAGACTTAAGAAAAAAGATAGCCCTTTTCTGTAATATCCAACCCGAAGAAGTGGTGCAAAATTTAGATTCAGATGTTATCTATGAAGTGCCGCTGTTATTACAGGAGCAGAATCTGGATCAGTTGGCCCTGGAGAAACTAAACCTGGATTGTAAACCGGCAAATATGCAAAAGTGGCGTGACCTTGTTTGCCAGGCTGCTGATTGCAATGAAGAAGTCACCATTGCCCTCGTTGGTAAATATGTTTCACTGCGTGATGCTTATATCAGCATTAATGAAGCCCTGTTCCACGCTGGCCTTGCTCACAATGTATCGATCAATACTATTCTGGTTCCGGCCGAGGTTTTAGAGTCGGGTACTGCTGATGATATGCTGAAAGGTGTTGACGGAATTCTTGTTCCCGGTGGATTTGGAGAACGGGGTATGGAAGGTAAAATAAGGGCCGTTCAGATCGCCAGGGAAAAACAAATTCCTTTCCTGGGGCTTTGCCTGGGGATGCAGTGTGCAGTTATCGAATTTGCCCGTAATGTGGCGGGAATTGAGGGTGCCCATAGCACGGAGTTTGATCCTGAGACACCGGGACCGGTTATCGTATACCTGCCTGGCCAGGAAGAGAATACCAGGATTGGCGGTACTTTAAGGCTGGGTGCTTATCCCTGCACTGTCAAGGAAGGAACTCTTGCTGAATCTGCTTATGGAGAAAAGGTGGTTCACGAAAGGCATCGTCATCGGTACGAATTTAATAATGAATATATTCCTGTTCTGGAGAAAAAGGGAATGGTATTTAGCGGCATTAATGAAGAAGCCGATCTGGTTGAAATGATTGAATTAAAAGATCATCCCTGGTTTATAGCAGTGCAGTTTCACCCTGAATTCAAATCGCGCCCGACACGACCCCACCCCTTATTTAAGGACTTTATAGGTGCTGCTTTAGAGAATTAAAAAGATCAGGATCTTTAATAACCAGGTCTGCCATTTCAGCCATGGTTAACCTTTTTTGCATACTGGTTTTTCGAAGGAATTGAAAGGCCTCTTCTTCGCTTACTGAATATAGATTTTGCAACAAACCTTTGGCTTTATCCATGGTCTTTCTTTCGTTAAGTTTTTTCTGAAGGGTTTCAACTTCCTGTTGAAGCTTTTTTTTACGGGCAAATTCGCTGCACACCGCCTCGGCAACAGCTGAGAGAACCGGTGCTTCCACAGGCCAGGTGAGCTGAACATAGCGCTTAAGATCTGAGCCGGTAGTATTAATGAAGAGGCAGGCAGCTAATGCATCATTTTCTATGATTTCCGCCAGCTCTTCTATATTTCCCGGAGGAAGGGCAGTATCAATTACAACCAGCCAGGGCTGGATTATTCGAAGTTTGCGCAATAAAACAGGGGTGCTTTCAGCTGTGCCTGCTGAATGAAACCCTGCTTCTGCGAGCATAGTGGCAAGCGATTTATGTAGCCTGCCATTTGCGGTTCCAATGCAGTGATCATAGCGGGTGTCAACCATCAATGAGCCTTCCCGGTTATAAATTTGTTTTATTATACTATGACTTTAAACAAAAATGGAAGGTTCAACCTGAGACAACCGGTGCCGTACAAGTTTTATCACATGAATTGCTAAATGATATGACAAAACTTGTACGGCACCGGTGTCAAAAGGGTCAAGGGTTATCGTTTTGATACTAACTGCTTAGAAGCGGGCCAGGTATTGTTTAACTTCCCAGTCGTGAACCTGTATTCTATAGTCTAACCATTCTTTCATCCTGCCTTCACGGAAACGGTCGTAAATGTGTTCACCCAGCGCTTCCTGGACAATAGGATCCTTATCGAGCTCTTTTATTGCTTCGTACAAAGTGCCCGGTAAACTTTCAATTTGATATTTTTCTTTCTCTTCATCCGTCATTGTGTAGATATTTAAATTAACCGGATCTGGTGGAGTCATTTTATTATGAATACCGTCTAGGCCACAGCGCAGCATGACGGCAAAAGCCAGGTAAGGGTTGCAGGATGGATCCGGGCTGCGCAGTTCTACCCTTGTTCCGATACCTCTTCTGGCCGGTACTCTTAGCAGCGGACTGCGATTGCGGTGTGACCAGGCAATATAAACTGGCGCTTCGTAGCCGGGCACCAGTCTCTTGTATGAGTTGACAAGGGGATTTGTAACTGCGGTGTAACCCTTGGCATGATTAAGCAGGCCGCCAATAAAGTAGAGCATTTCCTGGCTCAATTCATCAGGTGCTTCGGCATCGTGGAAAGTGCTTTTGCCATTCTTGAAGAGTGAAAGGTGAGTGTGCATCCCGGATCCATTAATATTGGCTATCGGCTTCGGCATAAATGTCGCGTAAAGGCCGTGCCGTTGGGCTACTGTCCTGACTACAAAGCGAAAGGTTGAAAGATCGTCTGCAGTACGCAGAGCGTCACTGTATTTAAAGTCAATTTCGTGCTGGCCGGGAGCAACTTCATGGTGAGAAGCTTCAATCTCGAGGCCCATTTGCTCCAGGCTTAAAACCATATCGCGTCGGGCATTCTCACCAAGGTCAGTCGGGGCCAGGTCGAAATAGCCACCCTGGTCGTGGGTATGCAGAGTGGGGGCACCGTTTCCGTCGGTGTGGAACATGAAAAATTCGGCTTCCGGTCCGCAGTTCATAGAGTATCCTTCTTTTTCAGCAAGGGCAATCATTCTCCGCAGCTGGCTGCGGGGGCAGCCGGCAAAGGGTTCTCCCTCCGGTGTATATACATCACACATTAAGCGGGCTACTCCGCCTTCCTGGGGACGGAAAGGAAAGACAGCAAACGAATCGTAGTCTGGCCTTAAGTACATATCTGATTCTTCAATACGCACGAACCCTTCGATCGATGATCCGTCAAACATTAGCTCTCCATCAAGCGCCTTGGGTAGCTGTTCGGTAGTGATTGCCACATTTTTCAGCTGTCCCGACA
>PXBM01000059.1 GCA_003566935.1 Syntrophomonadaceae bacterium
CCAGGGAATCAACTGCCGGCACATAATCTTTGTATAACTTAGAACCAAAAGTTGTGCGAATCCCTTTTGTTAAGGTAACATCTTTTATTGCAACAGGAACCCCGTGCAAAGAACCAACAGGCAGATCTGACATTAGCTTCTTTTCAGCCTTTTCCGCTTCTTCCATAGCATAATCAGCAGCAACAGTACAGTAGGCATTAATTTTTGGGTTAACCTTCTCTATGCGATTTAGAAATGTTTTAACTAATTCAACCGGTGATAGATCTTTAGTTCTGATCGACCTGGCAAGCTTATGGGCCGGCATGTAGCAAATTTTTTCCGGGGTGGTCATGGCTGGATACTCCTTAACCCTAACAGTATTTTTGCTATTAATTCTTCTATAAACACTTAAATCCTTTAGCTAAAGACAATAAGCATCTGCCACATTTATTATAAAACAATCACAATTTACTGCGTGTCACAGTATTAGTATTTAATCCAGTCAACCAGGGTGACGGCATCCTGTTCCGGCTTGATTCCTTCCAGCCAGACGGGAAACCAGGAGTTAATCATCAGTTTCATCGGGGTATCGGTTAGGCCATCATCATAGGTTATTATTAACACACCATCTACATAGAAGCTCACTGAACCGGGATAAAAGTCGAAGCGGTATTCGTAAAAATCTGCCGTAGGGTCGAAGCCAAGGTATGTTTCACAGGTGTTGCTGACTACTCCATCGGCATAAGTAGTAAACCAGGCTGGGCCTGAAGAGTCATTAACTACTTCTATATCTATTTCGTGGTAGAAATCCGGAGAGCGGTATAAAAAGAACCCGGTAATGGAAGACGGAGCATCGGGCATCTTGATCCTGGCCCGGTAGGATCCATAGAGATGATCAAATTCTCTCGATTCTATCTGACCACCATCATAGGTGCCGGCCGGAAGGGTTATTATTAACATTTCATCTTCAATCTTCACATTATCAGGGTCTAGTTTGCCCAACCCCAAAGAATGACTGCTTATTTCCCACAGTTCGTCGTTAAGAGAGGAAAAATCTTCAATATACCTGACCACGAAAAAAGCTTCTTTCTGCTCAACAGTTGCAAGTCTATCGGCCTCTTCATTACCCGGACGAGCCGACCAAGCCGCCATGGTCAGCAGGTATGGCCCGCTTACAAGCTGCTCACCTAATCCTTCCTCTGGAACCAACCAGGAAAACTCAACTGAGTTTGTTTCGCTGCCCTCCAAGCTTATCTGCTTTGCCGGTAAATCGTACCAGCTCCCCAGTGGATCACTGATGCTGCAGCCGAGCCAAAAGCTTTCTACTTGGCTTCCTTTATTAAGTACGTTTAGCCTTGCCGTAACAGTATCGCCCGGGAAATAGTCACTTCCGGAAACAAGCATGCCTGTAATCACGACATCAGTGCCGGCAATTACCTGATGGTCTTTATTATTTATGAATGTTTCTTCGGGGGCAGCATCATTAAAGGAGTCCATGCAAGAACCTGCAATCAGCACAAAAAAGATTAGAATAGCTAAAATTTTACAGGCATTGATTAAATGCTTTTTCATACCGGGGTTCCCTTTTAAAAGAATGTCCAAGCCTCATTTATTCAATTTATATTTTAGCAATTTCGAAGACGTAGTAAAACTTAGCTTTCCTGATCCACAGCCTGCTTCTTTTCTGAAAATGACTTCCGTTCAACAGTTCCCCATGATCTTTTAGTAAAAAAGAAGTCAAGCAGTCCTCTAAAACGCCACCAGGCATGAAGCTGCCGATAAAAAAGGTTTTCCAGGATAGCATAACCAAAAAGGATTAGCATATCACGTAGCCGGGGATAACTGCGGTAGTAGATTTCTTCCATCAACAAAGCTGATGTGGATAAAAGTATACCAAGCAAAATAGCTGCCGTAAGAAATAAAATAACAAAAGGCGGGTTTAAAAGCCCTGTAAAAATTGAAAAAATAAAAACCAGGTAGCCGGTTATTTCTATTACCGGACCGAGAAACTCGTAGAATAAGAAAAAGGGAAAGCTAATCATGCCCGTTGTGCCATACTGCGGGTTTAAAAACATTTCGAAGTTGCCAAATAAACTCTCAGAGAGCCCCCGCTGCCAGCGGCGGCGCTGGTTTTTTAAGCTGCGATAGTTTTCAGGCACCTGGGTCCAGCAAACCGGGTCTGCTAAAAAGACAACCTTGTATTCACGGTTAATCTCTTTCATAACCCGTTGTACGCGCAAAACCAGTTCCATATCTTCACCTACCGTATTCAGACTGTACCCCCCGGCCTGAACCACTGCCTTACGCCTATAGATACTAAAAGCACCGGATAAAATCATCAATCCACCTATTGAAGACCAGCCGGCGCGGCCGAATAAGAAAGCCCTCAGGTACTCAACAATCTGAAAACGAACCCAGAACTTAGGAGAGAGCTTAACTTCCGTTACTGTTCCATCCTCAATCCGACACTGGTTTGCAGCCCTGATCGTTCCCCCGGCAGCTACTGTGCGCCAGTCCCTGGCAAAAAGATCAATAGTTTTTAACAGTGAATCTGCATCAATCAGGGAATCTGAATCAATGTTACAAAAAAGTGGAAACTGCGATACATTTATCCCGGCATTTAAGGCATCAGACTTGCCGCCGTTTTCCTTGTCAACAATAACCAGGTTTGGATAATCCTTTGAGCTGTATATTCCGCGAATAGTTTCGCAGGGAATATCATTACTATAATCGCGGGCATATTTTTTAAGGTTAAATTCTTTTTCCAGCACTGCCAGGGTATCATCCCGGGAACCGTCGTTGACAATAATAATCTCGTATTCAGGATATCGTAAAGACAGAGTAGAGTATGCGGTATCTACAATAGTTGCTTCCTCATTGTATGCGGGGATAATAACTGCCAGAGGCTTGTAAAATGCTGACTGAAAAGCTTGATATCGGTCAGTAGCGCGCTCAACACTGCGCTGACTGCGCAGCCCGAAGTATGAAAGAAAAACCAGCATTAGGTAAAAACCATTAATGCTGATAAAATAAAAAATCACAAAAATATTATAGAAAATGAGGACAATTGCCCAGTTGCTCATGCTTACAGTTCCACCCCTCTACGTCTTAAAACATAACTGCTGATAGCGGCAGCACTTTCTTCAGGCCCTTCCGCTTTGATTCTTAATATTTCCAGTCCACTTTCTCCAGCTTCAGACAATGCTTCGGCAGAATTAAAGCGGACCCACCAGCTTTGGTCTTGCAGTAGTTTTTCAAGAATCGGGATGGCTTTTCTGTCACCAGTTAGTCTCCATGCTCGGGCACTAAAATTACGGACAACCCAGTAGCGATGTTCCAGGTACGGCTTCAAATCAATATTAGCAGGCATTTCCCCGATACTTAAAAAAGCCTTTAAAATATGAACTATAGTTTCAGGGTCAGCTTCTTTCATCAAACCTTGCAAAGTAGGCAAAGCTTCGCGGTATTTGAAAAAACCCAGCAGATCGATCATCACAGAGTTATAAGCAGAAGGATCTACTGTTTTCAGTTCGAATGGTTTTTTCTTTTTCTCCAAGCTTTCATCTTTAGTCTCACCATTTAGGATCTCAATCTCTCCTTCTAGAAACCTGACCATTAATGGGGCTACACTTTCCCCATATGCTGATAGTATTTCTGTTGCTCCCTCATAAGTAAAATAAGTATTATCAAGCAAGGCTCTGGCAGCAGAAAAAAAAGTTTCGCTTTTTCCGGACTTGGCCAGCCCAAGAGAAGCCGACTGGACCAACAGCTGATGTTTACTATCCAGTAAGCTGATCATACCAGTAACCGATTCTTTGCATCGTAACGCACCTAAAACCCTGGCGGCAGTTGCTTTTTCAGACAACTTGCCATGCTCAAGTTTCTGCTTGTAATGACCAATTAAACTGATTTCCCGGCAGAGGACTTTAGTTTTATCAAAATCACTGCCGTCAAGCATGTCAAGGTAAGGAGAAAAAAATCTCCAAAGCCAGTAATAACGTTTTTTATCCTTCATCAGTCCAGCAATTTCTATAAGATTAAGATCTCCTTGCAAGTAATTAAGGTAAAGCCCTTCCCACTCCTGTTTTTTTGCCGTGAATTTAGCTTTATTTACCGATACCAGGTACCGGTTAATTACAATCACCAGCAAAAGTAAAGTGATAATAACTGCCAGAACTATTATAATATAAAGTAGAATTCTTAGATAAGGATCGATCATTTAGATACTCCCCAGGACCTGTTTCAGTTTTTCTATCAGCTGCTCCGGCTGAAAAGGCTTGGTCATGTAAGCGTTCGCCCCTAACTCCAGGGCCTGATGAAGATCATTTTCCCGGCTCTTTACCGTTAAAACGATTACAGGCAAATCAGGCTTAACCGGACGGACCTTTTTTAGAACCTGAATACCATCGAGAAAGGGCATCATAATATCAAGGGTAATTGCAGAAACATTTTCATTCAGCGCAGCATTTAGTGCTTCCTTACCATCTAAAGCTGATATTACCTGGTAACCTTCTTTTTGCAGCTTAAAAGAAATAAGCCGGTTCAAACCGGGGTCATCTTCCGCAACCAGGATTATCTGCTTTTCCGTCATCTTTTAATTCATTCCCTTGCTGTTAAAATTAAGGGCCTGCCCTTTGTGTTCGCTTCAGCTTTCTTAAGCGGGCCGGGCAATGTTTATCAATATAGGCTGTGTAATAAGCATATTTCTATTGCTCCTGTGTTTTTTTTAAACCGGGCAGATAAACCGTAAAAGTAGTCCCTTCACCGGGAATACTTTCTAACTCAATACGCCCGCCGTGGCGGCTGATAACTCTTTCTGTAATGTATAGTCCGACCCCGGTGCCGCCTTTACTTCGAACATCTTTATCATCTACCCGGTAAAACATTTCAAAGATTGACTTCCGATCTTTCTCCGGGATACCGATTCCGCTATCTTGAACTGTTATGCCAATTTCATCGTCAGCTTCAGAAAATACTGCTTTTAAACTTACACTACCCTGTTCTGTATACTTAATAGCATTGCCAATTATATTACTAAAGGCCTGCGACAGGCGTTCTCTATCTCCGAACAGGGCTAAATCCGGTTCAATATTACTGTTAAAGTCGAGCTCTTTATTTAATGCTTCAGCACTGAAGCTATTGGCTAAGCTTTCCAGCAGGGCAGTCAAGTCGAGCATGTTTTGCTGGTATGAATAATCAGTGCCTTCAAACTGCCCCATGTCGAGAAGTTCTTCAATATACCTGGCCAGCTTTTGTTCTTCTTTATATATTGTAGTCAAAAACTCTTCCTGCAGGTCATTTATTTCACCTGCATCACCGTCCAGCAAAAGCTTTAAATAGCCCTGCATATTAGAAAGTGGGGTCTTAAGCTCGTGGCTAAGTGAACTAAAAAAACGGGCTTTCTGTTCTTCAAGCTCAATTTTTTCACTAACATCGCGAAATATTTCTATGCCCCCGATTAATTCACCGGAAGCACTGTGCAGGGCGGCAAGACTTACTTCTACCATTACCCTGCTGCCATTTTTATGAAGAGCCTTTACAATTAGGGGTTCAGTCGTAGCCTTTTCATAGCTGATTGCCTTGTGAAGAGGGCAAAGATCTGTGCTGCACAGCTTATTACCGGCCAGGTCTGTATGAACTAGTAGATTGTCAGCACATTTCTTGCCCAGGACTTCTTCCTGGCTGTAACCGGTAATTTCCTCGGCGGCCTTGTTCCAAAATAATATTCTACGGTCAGGATCAGTAATATATACCCCGTCTTTAATCTGGTTAAAAACTATGGAAACGTGAGATATTTCTTTTCGAAACATGGCGTCCATTATTTACTCCCTTGTTTCTGCATGATTCAAAATATTACCCAGGACCGGTTCATACCACTGAAAATAGAAACGGTACTCTAACGGCAGACCGGGGAGATATGAAAAAAACCTTTTTATACCTGCGCTACCGGTCAGCCACGGCGGAAGAAGGGCTGGAAGTTGATCGGCAAAATCACCGGCAAAATAAATTCTTTCGGCTTTGCCGGGAGGAGCATGCCGGATCATGGCCGGGAAACGTTCAGGAAGTCCCCTTGCACGCAGGGCTGAGAGGGCATCCTCTCCAACAGGCAATTCATAGTAGGCAAGAATTTCGGTATCCTGATCATGAACATTTACATTTAGCAGTTCAACCCAGTAAAGATAGGGGGCCTGCGAGGTTGCTCCCTCGAGCAGCTGGTGATCTGTACTTGTGACAACCGGCCAGTGAGCGTTAAATTGATCCTGCTCGATAATTACCAGGTCTGTATACCAGCCCAGCCCTGTAACATCTTCCCTGACAAAAACCATACCTGCACCACTTAAATCCCACTCCCTGCCGTAAATCCTGGTATATAGCTCCTTCATCCAGTAAGCTATTTCATTTAGATCTGCATAATATCGGGCCAGCCAACCTTCATAGTTAACTGCAAAAAGGTCCTGCAATCCTGCTGCCGCTTCCGGTTCAAGATAGGTGGGGTAACCAAATATATTGTGTTCACCAATTATAATCCTATCTTCTTCGGAAGCATAATCAGTTATCGCGGCAACCTCCTGCCTGTCAAAACCTCCATAAATTAAGTCTATATCCTGATGCTCAAAAGGCAGCCGCTCTTCATATTCGACCAGGCCTTCTTCATAATCGTAGATGCCGTAGGTGTCTGCCAGGTAAAGCAGCTTAATGCCCTGTAAATCATCCACGGTGAGTGTTTCTTTTCTCTCGCTGCACGGATGATAACCAAGGTAGTCCCGGTCCGTTCGGTAGGATTCACCTGCATGGTCTGTAAAGCGAAGATGCTCTGCAACCCAGAAGATGGCCCGATGTTCACGAAAATCCGGCTTGGGTACAGTTTTATCAACTACAAGCATATCAATTTCCCTGGTCGGCAATAGAAACCAGGTAAAAAAATAGCTCCCGATCAAAAATACTAATATCGCTAAAACATGCCAGCGGCGCATCCTACTCCCCTTCCCCGGGCAAATCATATAAATCCAGCTCAGCAAAATAGTCGGCAATTATATCAAAGCTATTTTTCAGACGGAACCGGTGATGCGGATCTTCCCAGCCATCCCAGAGATAAGGAGCAATAGAATCGTCAAATTTTGCTTCCTCCAGGTTGCGCGGTTCGAAATCAATTACCTGTGGCCAACCTTCTGTACCCCCGGCATCCCGGAGCTGCTTACTGTAAGTTAGAGCATAGAAAATAAAACCTTTTGTTGGCTGGTAAGATAACTCATCTCTAACCGGGTGTTCATTAAACTGATCGGGATCAGCCAGCATATTTCTTTCAGAAGGGTCGGAAATATTAAGCAGCATCCAGGGCAAGCGAACTACAACCTTGCCATTTTCCGGGTCATAGTTCCAGTGAGCCAGTGCGTTGTAATCCATGTGATCAGGATCAAAGCTGCCGTATTGCAACTTGCTCTCATCAGAATAAAGGGCTTCGAAAACCCTTCCGTCGGCGGTAACCCGCTCCCGGTTAACAAGGGTTTCAATCCGGGTGAAGTATCCGTCGCGCGACGGCTGTGGGAAAAAGTTAAAATCTCCCCGGTTATAGGTGGGAACCGTTAACAGGTCAGCTTCTTCCGGTGAGGCAAGATCGAGCAAAAACTTAGCGCCTGTAGGCAGTTCCGGTAATCCGCTGAAAGGGAGGATAAACTCTCCTGCTTCCCTGAAACCTGTATCAATCCCCACCGCTATACCAATTTCCTCCCAGGGCTGTTCATCTTGGAAAGCGGGATCATCAAGATCAAGTTCCAGTGAAAGATAGAGAAAAGCCTCATCGGCCCCGGTTTCAATTGACCTGATTTTACCAAAGACCTCTGATCTTTCTTCCAGTGGGATAAAAACCTCTTGTTCAGTGCTTGACCGCCAGTTTATATAGAGCTGCTCGTCACTCCTGACTGCCGGTTCCACTGCTACCAGGCCGTAATTCTGCTCCGGGCACATGGCATTTTGCCACAAGACCTGCCGCTCCCAGGGTACCATGTAAGGCTCGGTATTCCAGGTTTTTTTGGCCCATTCATCGGTCCACTCAAAAATTACTCCCCCGGCATAACCTTCATCTACTATTGAGCGCATCATGCGCACCGTCATTTCACCCTGGTCTATTTCGTCCAAACCACCGTGGTGCAGACCATCCGGGCTTAAGTGAGAGGTATTCAAAGATGTGGAAATGCCAAACTCGGCCACCAGGGCCGGGTAAGGCGGATGAATCTCCATGAATTGGTTGAGATACCCTTTATATCTGAAAACACCTTCTTCATCCTCATATTCGGCAAAAGCCGGCTCATTGTTCATGAAATCCGGATAATTGGGGTAGATATGGTACGCCCCGAAAAAACCGGCGTGGCTGGCGGGGCCTGCTGAAAATATATTGGGGTCAACAGTTTCCCGGACGTTGTAACCAGGTGTACCGTCTTCTTCATATTCCGTCTTATGATCAAGGGGATCAAGGGTAGGCCAGCTGACAAAGCCAACCGGATACTGCCAGCCGTATGCAGCCTGGCTGTAAGA
>PXBM01000241.1 GCA_003566935.1 Syntrophomonadaceae bacterium
GTCCGTCAACTGTTACCTTGAATGTCTTCACGCTGCTTAATCCTCCTAATTCTTTCTAATTCCATTCTATTTTCCATTAGCGCTTTTCTTCCGATCATATGCCATCCGCCTGCAGCACTGCTGGCCCCTGCAGGGTGAACAGCAATAGCAATTCTGCTGCCTTCCTTAATTTCATTATTTAACTGTAGATAGCGGTAAACAGCAGCAAATATTGCCGCAGTTTTTTGGCTTTCCTCACCTGGTTTAGCTGGTTCTGTCTTACTTGTAACCGGTGATCCTTTTGCAGGAAGGGTGGTTTGTGGACCGCCTTTTTCATGAAAAATCCTGGCGAAAACTAGCAGTAAAACATAAAGGCCGACCAGGGTTACAATCACCACAGAAAAACCGAGAACCATGACCTGGATTGAGAAATCAATATCATGCATTTTAGATTATATCCCCCCTGAAAAACACATACTAGATTTTATCACTTTCTGCCATAATTGCAAAGCTAGACAGTACGATAAAATCAATTTATGACCGCCCGATCGCATCTTTCATTGCCTGCAAATATTCATAGCTGATTGCATATTTCTGCTGGTAACCGTGGTTATTAATATTTTGTCCGTGAAAGTCTGAACCTCCGGTAATTAAAAGCTTTTTAGCTTCAGCATATTCCTTATAATAACGGACCAGCCCCTTGCTGTGATCCGGGTGATAAACTTCTATACCCTGCAATCCATTCGCTGTAAGCTCATCAAGGACTTCTTTGCCTGTATTTCCGGGATGGGCATAAACCGAAACAGCTCCAACCTGGTTCAGTAAATCCAAAACTTCTGCAGCAGACATGCTCTCCCTTGATACAAATGCCGGCTTGCCCCTGTTCAGGTATGTCTTGAAAGCTTCATTTATGGTGTGAACATACTTTTTCTTCAAAAGCAGCCTGGCCAGGTGCAGCCTGCCGGGGGCAGCATCTCCTGCTTCCACTAATACTTCTTCCGGCTCTACTTTAAAACCGAGTTTTTTTAAATTATTTACTATCAGCCCCATGCGCCTGAACCTTTTGCTGCGAATATCTTCCAGGGCAGCGCTCAATTTATTTAACTTTTGCGGGTAATAACCCAGCAGGTGAATTTCACGGTTCTTCTCGTAAACGCTTATTTCAACACCCGGGATTAGCTCCAAATCCAGATCAATTGCAGCTTCCTTAGCTTCATTTAAACCTTTGACTGTATCGTGATCTGTCAACCCGGCAGCCCTCAAACCTGCAGATGCGGTAATTTCCATCACCTGGCGTGGAGTGAACAGACCGTCTGATGCAGAACTGTGCAAGTGAAAATCTACTTTTGACAAAAAAATACCCCCTACAACATGTATAAACAGAGGGCGAATAAAGCATATTCGTTGCCAGCTTCAGGTTTTCTAGCGAGGCTCAATGATCAACTTGATTGCCGTTCTTTCCTCACCATCAATCTCAATATCCGTAAAGGCTGGGATACAGATTAAATCAATACCACCTGGAGCGACAAAACCTCTCGCTATTGCTACTGCTTTAACTGCCTGGTTTAGAGCACCTGCTCCAATTGTCTGGATTTCTGCTCCTCCTCTTTCTCTGAGAACCCCTGCCAGGGCTCCTGCTACAGAATTTGGGTTGGATTTTGCTGAGACCTTTAATACTTCCATTATTGCGTGCCTCCTTTGCGGATTTTCCTAATATATTCTCCCTGTTCCGCAAAAGTCCTGCCTGAATTATATGAATTTATCTTAACTTTAGACTCACATTACTCTGTAGATTCGCTCAATAGCAACAGCTTTGCCACTTTCTTCGTCCAATTCAACTATTACAGCATTAAAAACTTTTTTACCATCAGATATTGACAGCTTGTGAGGCATCTGGGTCAGAAACCTTTTTAACGGTCCCTCTTTATCCACACCAAGGATTGAATCGTACAAACCGGCCATGCCCACATCTGTAATATAGGCAGTTCCTTCCGGCAGAATACGTTCATCGGCAGTTTGGACATGACTGTGAGTGCCGAGAACTGCACTGACCCGTCCATCCAGGTACCAGCCCAGGGCCTCTTTTTCAGAAGTTGCCTCTGCGTGAAAATCAACCACAATAAGATCGGCTTTATCTTTTAGCTGCTCAATCTCCCTATCAGCAGTACGGAAGGGGCAATCAGCATGACGCATAAAAACCCTGCCGATTAAATTTAGAACTGCAACCCTGGGACCCCCATTTGCTGGTTCTATAGTTACAGAACCCTCACCCGGGGTAGTATCAGGGGGGTAGTTTGCCGGGCGGATCAAGCATGGTTCATGATCTATAAAATTAAGAATGTCTTTTTGATCCCAAGTGTGATTTCCGCCGGTTATAACATCGACACCCATATTGCGCAGCTCTACGTAAACTTGATGAGTAATCCCGGCTCCACCTGCGGCATTTTCTCCATTGGCAACAGTCAAATCAATCCTTTCTTTACTATAAATATCGGGAAGGCATTTTCTTAGACTGTTCCTGCCGGTTTTCCCTACTACATCTCCAATAAAAAGCAGGCGCATCTTCATATCTCCGTTTCTCGTGTCTTTAATAATAAGAAAGTGCTCAGTAATGAGCACTTTCCTGTCAGCTATAAAGTATTTATAGAAGTACCATTACTTGGCGTAATCTACAGCCCTGGTTTCACGAATAACAGTAACCTTGATTTGACCGGGATACTCCAGCTCACCTTCAATTTTCTTGACAATATCCCGTGCTACCTGGATTGACGTATAGTCGTCGATGCGGTCCGGCTTAACCATGATCCTGATTTCCCGACCAGCATGAATGGCGTACGACTTTTCAACTCCTTCAAATGAGTCTGCAATGTTTTCCAGGTTTTCAAGACGCTTAATATATGCTTCTAAAGTTTCTCGTCTTGCTCCAGGCCTTACTGCGGATATAGCATCAGCCGACTGGATTAAAACTGCCTCAAGGGTTTGAAAATCAACATCACCATGGTGCGCTTCGATGGCATTGACAATGTTTCCTGACTCTTTGTATCTCTTGGCCACTTCAGCTCCAATATGTACGTGAGAACCTTCTGTTTCATGGTCTATGGCTTTACCAATATCATGAAGCAGGCCTGCCCTTTTGGCAAAATTAACATCCAGCCCCAACTCTGAAGCCATCATGCCTGCCAGGTGAGCTACTTCGATCGAGTGCTGTAGCACATTCTGGCCATAACTGGTCCTGAATTTTAATTTGCCCAGCAGCACCACCACGTCAGGATGAAGGCCGTGTACTCTTGACTCAAATGTTGCCCTTTCCCCTTCTTCTTTAATCTGGGCATCAACTTCTTTTCGAGTTTTCTCGACAATTTCTTCAATTCTTGCCGGATGTATCCTTCCGTCACTGACCAGTTTTTCGAGGGCCAGGCGGGCGATTTCGCGCCTGATCGGGTCAAAACCGGAGATAATCACAGCTTCCGGAGTATCATCAATAATCAAATCTATTCCTGTTAATGTTTCCAGGGCCCTAATATTTCGTCCCTCACGGCCAATAATACGTCCCTTCATTTCATCATTGGGCAAATTCACTACTGAAACCGTAGATTCAGAAACATGGTCGGCTGCATAACGTTGTATAGCAAGAGTCACTATTTCCCGGGCTTTCTTTTCACCCTCCGCCTTGGCCTGGCTTTCCATATCCTTAACCATGGCTATCATGTCATGTTCTATTTCATTCCTTACTCTTTGCAGAAGCACATCTTTTGCTTCATCAGAGGTCATGCCCGAGATTCTTTCTAATTCAGTGAGCTGTTTTTGTTCCAGCTTTTCAAGTTCTTCCCTGAATTTATGGCTCTCCTCTTCCTTTAACCTTAATTCTTCTTCTTTATTCTCAACATTATTTAACTTGCGATCAAGACTCTCTTCTTTTTGATCAAGCCGCCGCTCCAGGCGCTGCAGCTCGGAACGTCTTTCTTTAATTTCTTTATCCAGGTCGCTCCGCATACGATGGGCTTCTTCTTTGGCCTCAAGCTGGCTCTCCCTTTTTAGGGAATTTGCTTCCTGGCTGGCATCATCAATTAACTTTTTAGCTGCCGATTCTGCTGAAGATATCTTGGCCTCAGCAGTCATTTTTCGAATATAATAACCGCTCCCGAGACCTAATGCCAGGGCAGCTATTATCATAAGAATAGTTTCTAACATGCACTTCACCTCCCTTTCAATGTCGTTGTTTCAGATTATTAGTTTCTTAAATAAATAAGCTGTGTCCAGGACACAGCTTATAAGATGAAAGTCTGATAAAGGGTACATTTATCCCTTAATTATTTAGAAAGATTTTGATATGAACTTTTAATCTATCCTCAGTGCCTTTCGACACTACAGACTTTCTCTCGTCAGTTATGAACTGAACATCTATTAAGTAAATAATACTTTACATGTTAATTTTAGCCTTAACAAAATATTATGTCAAGGTAAGATTACTCAGAAAGATTGTAATCTTTAATTGCTTCGAATATCAGGTTATCCTGGAAACCCCGCCTTTTTAAAAAAGCCGCCTGCCTTTTAATCCAGCGCTGATCTATTTCTTCGCTAGGGGGCTCTCTTTTACTGAGGATTTCTCTTATTATTTCAAGATCTTCTTCCCGATCAAACTTTTCGTCAATCAGTTCATCTGTAATTTGCCGGCTTATCCCTTTCTGCTGCAGTTCATAACGGACCCTTAGCAGACCGTGACCGCCAGATTTTCGATAACTAATAAAATTTGCAGCAAATCTGCGATCATCCAGGTACCCATAACCGATCATCTCTTCAACAACTTTATCCTTAATATCTTCCGGATAACCCTTCCTGTCAAGGTATTCTTTTACTTCACTAACACTGCGATCCCTGTATGTAAGCTGTCGGAGAACACCACTTCGCGCTTTTTTTAACAAGGCTTCTTGATCCAAACCAGTTCAGCTCCATTAAATTGCTGCTACTTATCTTCCATCTGTTTTTCCTGTTTCTTATCATTGACTTCCTTTTCTCCGGCATCAGCAGCAATTTCATTTAATGGCAGTCCGGCAGCTTGCCGCACTTTTTTTTCAATCTCATTACGCATATCCAGGTTCTCGAGTAAATATTCACGGACTTTTTCTCGGCCCTGCCCCAGTCTTTCTTCACCATATGAATACCAGGCCCCGCTTTTGGTAATAACATTATGCTCCAAACCGAGATCAATCAATGAGCCTTCAAAAGAAACACCTTTTCCGTAAAGAATATCAAACTCCGCCATTTTAAAAGGCGGCGCTACTTTATTCTTGACTACCTTTACCCTGGTCCTGTTACCAATAATTTGATCTGAACCGGCTTTTAAAGATTCAATCCTGCGAACATCCATCCGCACGGAAGAATAAAACTTGAGGGCCCGTCCGCCTGGAGTTACTTCAGGGTTGCCAAACATTACCCCGACTTTTTCCCTGATCTGGTTGATAAATACTGCGCTTGTTTTAGATTTGCTTATCACTCCCGATAACTTCCGCAGGGCCTGTGACATTAACCGTGCCTGAAGACCGACATGCGAATCACCCATCTCTCCTTCAATTTCCGCACGGGGAACCAGGGCAGCTACAGAATCGATTACCAGGATATCAATAGCATTACTGCGCACCAGCGCTTCAGCTATCTCAAGGGCCTGCTCCCCGGTATCAGGTTGCGAAACCAGCAGTTCATCAAGGTTAACCCCAAGGTTAGTGGCATACTGCGGATCAAGGGCATGTTCAGCATCGATAAAAGCTGCAAAGCCGCCTCGTTTTTGCGCTTCAGCTATAATATGCAGCGCAACTGTGGTTTTACCTGAGGATTCAGGTCCAAATATTTCTATAACCCTGCCCCTGGGTACACCACCAACACCGAGGGCTACATCAAGCGTCAGGCTGCCTGTCGGTATTGCCGGCACGTTGACAACCGCATCTTGACCTAACTTCATAACCGAACCCTTGCCAAACTGTTTTTCAATATGGACCAGTGCTGCTTCTAGTGCTTTTTCTTTTTCCATTAACAATTCCTCCTCTTATCAGGGGTTCTCTGCATCTTTAATTCTATTTACTGTCATCTTTTCCTGCCTTTGATATCACAAAAGCTCTTTTTCGTAGAGTGATTTGTATATAGCACCGCTACGGGTAAGGTTGCTCTCAAATAATATAACTTTTTTGATAATAACATCCGAACTGATAAAGCTTTTTCCTTCAGTTAAAAAGATTTGTATACTATTCTCCGGTGGAGATTTCCTGATCCTGCCAATGGTCAGGTGCGGATGAAAAGAACGCTTTTCTTTTTTGTACCCCAGGCTAGTCATTGCTTCTTCAAATTTTTCTGCAAGTTTACAAACGCTCTCTTCCCCTTCTTTTATACCAACCCAGAGCACCCTGGCTTTTTGTTCAGAAGGAAATACTCCTGCTCCACCGTAACGTGTTAAAAATGGCTTGAAGCCTGAGCAAACTTGATCAATAGCCTCTTTAATTGGTTCGACTTTATCTTCTTCTGTTTCACCCAGAAACTTCAGGGTGAGATGAATATTATCCGGTTTTACACAGCGTACATTATGCAGATGTTCTTTAACTTTTTCCTGAAACTCGCCAATTTCTTTTTTTTGCCGCTTAGAAAGTTCCAGTGCAATAAAAAGCCTGATCATTTATACTCAACCCCTTGAAATTGCCTTCCTGATCATATCGAGGGCAATTTGTGCCGCTCTCTCCTTAATCGCCTTTCTCGCTCCGCCTAAATTTAACTGTTTTTGTTCAGTTTTGTCCGGGCCTTCAAGAGCAATATAAACCAGGCCGGCCGGGTTCCCTGCAGCGTCACTGCCTGGTCCTGCCACACCGGTTATCCCGATGGCAAAGTGCGAATTAAAGATTTTTTTTGCCCCGGCAGCCATTGCTTCAGCGACTGCCGGGCTTACATCTCCCTCTTTTTCAAGCAGTCCGGGAGCCACGCCGAGCAGATTTATTTTTGCATCACTGCTATAAGCAACGATTCCACCACAATAAAAACAGGAGCTTCCCGGAATATCGGTGATTAGGTCGGAAAGCAATCCTCCGCTGCATGATTCAGCCAGGGCAAGTGTCATATTGTTTTTAATCAGTAAAGTTGCTGTCACACCAGCCAGGGTTTCATCATCACAACCATAAATAGCATCACCAAGGGCATCCCGCAGTTTTTTTTCAGCCTGGTTGACTGCAGCAGTAGCTTCCTGTTGATCGCCGTAACCTTTAATCTGCAGGTTAACCTCGTAACCCCTGGCCACGTAAGATATAGGCGGAAGATCCCACTTGCCCAGTTCTTTAATTTTCTGCTCTAGCATTGACTCACCGATACCTATGCACTTCAGGGTTTTGACTGTTGCCAGAAGGCCCTCATTTTGCTTAACAACTTCCTTCAATACCTGCTCTTCAAAGATCTGTTGCATTTCATAGGGCGGTCCTGGCAGCAGGACAATTATCTTGCCCTTCCTCTTCAGCATTGCACCTGGCGCTGTTCCCCGCTTGTTCTCAAGAAGTGTGCTGCCCTCTATTACCATTGCCTGCTTGCGGTTATTGTGAGGCATATCAATACCGCGTTGTCTGAAAAAACCTTCCATCCGCTCGAGCCAGTTGCGATCAATGGTTAATTCCAACCCAAAGATAGATGCAACAGCTTCCCTGGTCAGATCATCTTCTGTTGGCCCGAGGCCGCCGGTTAGAATCACCAGTTCACTTTCCTGCAAAGCCCGTTCAAGGGCCTCTCGGATGGATTTTTCATCATCAGCCACGACTGCTGTTTCACGAACCGGTATCCCGGTGGACCAGAGCCGTCTGGCCAGAAAACCGGCATTACTGTTTTCTATTAATCCGGTAAGAAGTTCATTGCCTACACAAATTAAATCTGCCTGCAATATCAGTTCACCCCTGGCCGGCAGTATTTTGAGCTACTGCCAGCAAATTATATGGAGATGCGGCGAATATCCTGCCTTTTATCAACTGCCCCGGGAAAAGCTGCTCTTTTGAGTGAAAATAGATACCGCCATCCACTCCCGGAGCCTGGAAGCAGCTGCGTCCGTAATACCAACCGGCACTACCAGATGGCTGATCAACCATTATTGAAAAGATCCTGCCGCACAGTTTCATATTTTCTTTCAAAGCTATCTCCTGCTGGGTCAGCATTAATTTCTGCAGCCGCTTTTTGCTGACGCGTTTTGGAACCTGCCCGCTTAATGAGTAAGCAGTTGTTCCCTTCTGGGCTGAATAACTAAAAGCGCCTAATTTTTCAAGGCGGTTATCTGAAACAAATTCAAGCAGCTCTCTAAAATCGGAAATACTCTCACCCGGATAACCAACCATACATGTAGTTCTTATTGCAAGACCAGGGATTGCGCTCCGTAATTTTTGAAGCAGAAGATCCAGATCCCTGCGTCGGTAAGGTCTGCCCATCGCCTCTAATACCCGGTCTGATGCATGCTGAATTGGGATATCCAGGTAGTTGCAAATCCTGTTTTCTTCTGCAATCAAA